>JAKONB010000293.1 GCA_022702195.1 Beijerinckiaceae bacterium
ACCGAGCGTCAGGCCGGCACCCTGCACGGGGTGATCGTGCAGTTCGGCGGCCAGACCCCGCTGAAGCTCGCCCGCGCCCTCGAAGCGGCCGGCGTGCCGATCCTCGGCACCTCGCCGGACGCCATCGACCTCGCCGAGGACCGCGACCAGTTCAAGCGCCTCCTCGACAAGCTGCAGATGAAGCAGCCCCGCAACGGCATCGCCTATTCGGTGGAGCAGAGCCGCCTCATCGCCTCCGATCTCGGCCTGCCCTTCGTGGTGCGCCCGAGCTACGTGCTCGGCGGCCGTGCCATGGCGATCATCCGCGACGAGGTCCAATTCGCCGATTACCTGCTCGATACGCTGCCGAGCCTAATCCCGTCCGACGTGAAGTCGCGCTACCCCAACGACAAGACCGGGCAGATCAACACGGTTCTGGGCAAGAACCCGCTCCTGTTCGACCGCTATCTGTCGGACGCCACAGAGATCGACGTCGACGCGCTCTGCGACGGGACCGACGTGTTCATCGCCGGCATCATGGAGCATATCGAGGAGGCGGGCATCCATTCGGGCGATTCCGCCTGCTCGCTGCCGTCCCGCTCGCTCACGCCGGAGGTGATCGCCGAGCTGGAGCGCCAGACCAAGGCGATGGCCCTGGCCCTCAAGGTCGGCGGCCTCATGAACGTGCAATACGCGATCAAGGACGGCATCATCTACGTGCTGGAGGTAAATCCGCGCGCCTCCCGCACGGTGCCGTTCGTCGCCAAGGTGATCGGCGAGCCCATCGCCAAGATCGCCGCCCGGATCATGGCCGGCGAATCGCTGGCGAGTTTCGGCCTGAAGCCGAAGGTGCTCGATCATATCGCCGTGAAGGAAGCGGTCTTCCCGTTCGCGCGCTTCCCCGGCGTCGACGTGCTGCTCGGACCGGAAATGCGCTCCACCGGCGAGGTGATCGGCCTCGATTCGAGCTTCGGCGTCGCCTTCGCCAAGAGCCAGCTCGGTTCGGGCACCCAGGTGCCCAAGAGCGGCGCGGTGTTCGTCTCGGTGCGCGACGCGGACAAGGAGCGCATCCTGCCGGCCATCCGGCAGCTCGCGGATCTCGGCTTCACCATCGTCGCCACCAGCGGGACGCAGCGCTTCCTCGTCGATCAGGGGGTCGCGGCCGAGCGGGTGAACAAGGTGCTGGAGGGCCGGCCGCACGTGGTCGATTCAATCAAGAACGGGGACATCCAGCTGGTGTTCAACACCACCGAGGGGGCGGGCGCCCTGTCGGACTCGCGTTCCCTCCGGCGTGCGGCCCTCTTGCATAAGGTGCCGTATTATACCACTTTGGCGGGGGCGATGGCGGCAGCCGAAGGGATCAAGGCCTATCTAGAAGGCGATCTCGAGGTCCGAGCCCTGCAGGAATACTTCGCGGCCTGAGGCGACGATCTGCTTCCGTATTGCACGGTAGCAGCTACGCCGAAGTTCAGGATGAGATTAACTTGGCCCGGAGGGAGCGACCCCGCTCCCGACCGGGCTTATTCATTGTGGCGCGAGACGATGACCATAGATAAGGTTCCGATGACCGTGCGCGGCTACGCGGCGCTGGAGGAGGAGTTGAAGCATCGCCAGCAGGTGGAGCGTCAACGCATCATCCAGGCGATCGCCGAGGCCCGCGCCCTGGGCGACCTGTCGGAGAACGCCGAGTATCACGCCGCCAAGGAGGCGCAGTCCCACAACGAGGGGCGCGTGATGGAGCTGGAGAGCATGATCGCGCGCGCCGAGGTCATCGACGTGACCAAGCTGTCGGGCACGAAGATCAAGTTCGGCGCCACCGTGAGGCTCGTCGACGAGGACACGGAAGAGGAGAAGACCTACCAGCTCGTGGGCGAGCCGGAGGCCGATGTCCGCTCCGGGCTCGTGTCCATCACCTCGCCGATCGCCCGGGCGCTGATCGGCAAGGGCGTCGGCGACACGGTGGAGGTGACCACCCCCGGCGGCGGCAAGTCCTACGAGGTCGTCGCCGTTCAGTACGGCGCCTGAGCACCGACGGAATGAACCTTTTCGGGCGGCGCGCCGGTCTCGGATTGCTGGCATGCTTCGCCATGGCGCCCGGCGCCGTGGCTCAGGAGTCCGGCCGCTTCGCCGCCGGGCAGGTGGCGGGCGTCCAGGTGGACGTCCGTCCCCTGATCGCCCTCGGCAACGGCTCCCAGGCGGAAGCCCTGCGGGCCGATCTCCTGGCCGCCCTGAGGGAAACCTTCGCGGACAGGATCGGCAGGCGCGGGCCTTTGCTCGTCGTGCGGATCAAGGGGCTGTCGATCAACCCGTATGTCGGGAATGGCGGCGGCCGCAACGGTTTCGGCAATGGCACGCAGAGCGACTATCTCGACGGCGAGGCCCTCCTCGTGGGACCGCGCGGCGCGGTGATCGCGCGCCATCCGCAACTCTCCGCCACGCCGTCCAGTGCCGGCGGGGCGTGGTACGATCCCGATTCCGAGCGGCGGCGGGTCACGGCCATCGCCGCGCATTACGCGGGCTGGCTGCGCCGTGCCCTGGCGACGGACTGACGCGAGCCCCGTGATGTCGACAGCATCCGCCCCCGGCCTCCTCGCGCCGTCCCGCGCCGCCGAGCTGAGCCGTGCCAGAACCTGGATCGTCACCGACGGCAAGGCGGGCGACGAGAACCAATGCGTCGGCCTCGCCGAGACCCTCGGGCTGACCTACGAACTCAGGCGGATCGCTCCCCGCCCGCCCTTCGGCTGGGTCGCCCCCTGGGGGCCGATCGATCCGGGCGACCGGCCCGGTCGCCGCTCGGGGGCGCTCGCCGGCGCGCTCCCGGATATCCTGATCGCCTCGGGCCGCCGCTCGGTCCCGTATCTCCGGGCCGTGCGGCAGGCCTCGAACGGCGGCACCTTCACGGCGTTCCTCAAGGACCCGCGCATGGGTCACGAGACGGCGGATTTCATCTGGGTGCCGGATTACGACGACCTGCGCGGCCCCAACGTCTTCACCACGCTGACCAGCCCGCATCAGGTCTCGCCCGCCCGCCTCGCGCAGGCGCGGGCCCATCCCGATCCGCGCCTGGCCGGTCTGCCCTGGCCACGCATCGCCGTCCTGGTCGGGGGCGACAGCCGTCACCTGACCTACAGGCCGGCCGATATGCGCCGCCTGCTGCGCGACCTCGCCAAGCTCGCCGATGGCGGTTGCTCGCTGATGGTCACGGTGTCCCGGCGCACGCCGCCGAACCTGCGGGTCGCCCTGCGCAACCTCGTGGCGGCCAAGGGCGGCTTCTTCTGGGACGGCACCGGCGAGAATCCCTATGTGGCGATGATGGCGCTCGCCGAGTCGATCGTCGTCACCTCCGATTCCGCCAACATGGTCGGCGAGGCCGTGAGCACGGGCGCACCGGTGCTCCTGTTCGATCTGCCCAAGACCTATATCCGTCACAGGCGGCTCTTTGCCGGATTGGCCATGGCGGGGGCACTCAAGCCATTCATCGGACGCCTGGAAGAACTGCATTATCAACCGCTCGACGCGACGCCCGCCATCGCAGAGGCTATGGCACGCGCTTACGCCCTACATCGCGAACGCCGGGCCTGAAGGAGACGAACCGATGGCGCATACCCATTCCAAGCTGATCATCATCGGATCGGGACCGGCCGGTTACACCGCGGCGATTTATGCCGCCCGCGCCATGGTCGAGCCGCTGCTCATTTCCGGCTTCCAGCCGGGCGGCCAGCTCATGATCACCACGGATGTGGAGAATTATCCGGGCTTCGCCGAGGCGATCCAGGGTCCGTGGCTGATGGAGCAGATGCGCCTCCAGGCCGAGCATGTCGGCACCAGAATCGTGTCCGAATACATCACCAAGGTCGACCTTCAGGTGCGCCCCTTCCGCCTCGAGGCGGATTCGGGCGAGACCTATAGCTGCGACGCGCTCATCATCGCCACGGGAGCCCAGGCGAAGTGGCTCGGCTTGCCCTCCGAGGCGCGGTTCCAGGGCTTCGGCGTCTCGGCCTGCGCCACCTGCGACGGCTTCTTCTTCCGCGGCAAGGAGGTCGTGGTGGTGGGCGGCGGCAACACGGCCGTGGAGGAGGCGCTCTACCTCGCCAATCTCGCCTCCAAGGTGACGGTGGTGCATCGCCGGGGTGAGTTCCGCGCCGAGCGCATCCTCCAGGAGCGCCTGTTCAAGCATCCTAACGTCGAGGTGCTGTGGCACCATGCGATCGAGGAGATCTGCGGCACCCAGACGCCGCCCTCGGTGACGCATCTGCGCCTGAAGGACATCCGCTCCGGCGAGATCGTCGAGCGCAGGACCGACGGCGTGTTCATCGCCATCGGCCATCAGCCGGCGACAGGCATCTTCGAGGGACAGCTCGCTATGCGGCAGGGCGGCTATATCGACACGCAGCCCGGCTCGACGGCCACCGCCATCCCGGGCGTCTACGCCGCCGGCGACGTCACCGACGACGTGTATCGTCAGGCGATCACCGCCGCCGGCATGGGCTGCATGGCAGCCCTCGATGCCGAGAAGTACATCGCGGCCCTCGAAGTCGGTGAAACGCCCCAGCAAGCCGCCGCAGAATAGTGGATTTTTGCGGTCCGCTGGTTCGTTGAGACTTGCGTGCGGCCGCAAGACAATCGCAAGGTTCCTGTCCTAACCTAAGCGCTGACGGCATGGGCTGTCGGCGCTTGTCGCATGACGTGATCGCACCCGCAGACGCGGCCGATCATGGCGGCTGAGTCCACTTTGGGCTGGAGCGTCCCGCGAGTTTCGTGGAACGACCGCCAGGCGGGGCATCTCGGTCGGCGTCAGGTTGCGTACGGGAGTGGACGCCTTGGACTGGGACAAGATCCGCATCTTCCTCAACGTCGCGGAAGCGGGAAGCTTCACCCGGGCGGGTGACGATATTGGCCTCAGTCAATCGGCGGTGAGCCGGCAAATCAGCGCCCTTGAGCGGGAATTGAAGGCGCCGCTGTTCCACCGCCACGCCCGCGGCCTCATCCTCACCGAGCAGGGGGACCTGCTGTTTCGCGCCGCGCGGGACATGAAGCTCCGGCTGGAGAACACCAAGGCGCGCCTCGTCGAGACCAGCGAGCGCCCCTCGGGCGACCTCAAGGTGACGACGACCACGGGGCTCGGCACCTCATGGCTGTCCCAGCGGGTCGCGGAATTCCTCGACCTCTACCCGGATGTGCGCGTCGAGCTGATCCTCACCAACGAGGAACTGGATCTCGCCATGCGCGAGGCCGATGTCGCGGTCCGCATGCGCCGTCCGGCGCAGCCGGACCTGATCCAGCGCCGGCTCTTCACGGTGCATTACCACGCCTTCGCGTCGCAGGATTACGTCAAGCGCTTCGGCGAGCCCAAGAGCATCGCCGATCTCGACAATCACCGCCTGGTCTCGTTCGGCGGCAACGAGCCGTCCTATCTGCTGGCCACCCATTGGCTGTCCACGGTGGGCCGCGAGGGGCAGGAGCGGCGACCGATCCACTTCACCGTCAACAACATCAGCGCCCTGCAGAAGGCGATGGAGACCGGCGCCGGCATCGGCATCCTGCCGGATTACGCGGTGGAGGGGCAGACCGGCCTCGTCCAGGTGATGCGCGAGACCGAGATGCCGCACATGGAGAGCTACCTCGTCTATGCCGAGGAGATGCGCACCGTGGCCCGCGTCCAGGCGTTCCGCGACTTCCTGGTCGCCAAGGCGCAGCGCTGGACCTACTGACCAGCGTGTTGTCCATGATCCATCGATCCTGGACAACACGCTGTCTCTCAGAGGTGTCGCCTCGTCTCACGCCATACCGGCCACATCTTCGTCGGACGATGCCTTTGCGCCGCGCCCGTCAGACGAAGAGACGCTCCTTCTCCAGGCCCTTGTACAGGCCGGCCACCTGCTCGCCGTAGCCGTTGTAGATCAGCGTCGGGACGCGCTCGTCGGTGCCCAGCACCCGCTCGGTCGCCTGGCTCCAGCGCGGATGCGACACGGCCGGGTTCACGTTGGCCCAGAAGCCGTATTCGGCCGCCTGCAGGCCTTCCCAGAAGGTCTTCGGGCGCTCGGCGACGAACGAG
>JAKONB010000354.1 GCA_022702195.1 Beijerinckiaceae bacterium
GAGCCCGCACCCCTGCCGGATTACGGCTTCCCGATCCGCCGCGTCGTGCTCGACAGCCCCGGGTTGCCTCTCGGGCGAGCTCGCAATGCCGGACGGCACGCCGCTGCGACCGAGCGCCTGATCTTCCTCGACGTGGACTGCATCCCCTCGGCCGATCTGGTGCCGCGCCTGAGCGCCGATCTGGCGGAAGCCGACGGACTGATCTGCTGCGAGATCCGCTACCTCCCGGCCGGCGCCGTGTCGGACGGCTGGACCGAGGCGGGCCTGCGCGCCGCCGGGCACCCGCACCCGGTGCGGGTCTTCCCCGAGGCGGGGCTTGCCCGCACCGCCAATCCCGGCCTGTTCTGGTCGCTCGCCTTCGGCATCCGCGCCGCGACCTTCGACCGGATCGGCGGCTTCGACGAAGGCTTCGACGGTTATGGCGCCGAGGATACCGACCTCGCTTTCCGGGCCGACGCGCTCGGCATCCCGGTGCTGCTCACCGCCGGCGGTCAGGCCTTCCACCAGCACCACCTCGCCTGCGACCCGCCGCTCCAGCATTTCGCGGACATCGTCCGCAATGCAACGCGCTTCTCCCTGCAACACGGGTTGTGGCCGATGGACGGCTGGCTCGACGCCTTCGCGCGGCTCGGGCTGATCGGTCCGGACTGGCGCAACGGGCTCACCGTGCTGCGCCAGCCCACGCCGGACGAGATCGCCGCCGCGCGGGTGCCGGCGGACCGGCCATTCTGACCCCTGCTACTTCCCGAACCGCTCGAATTTCGGGAAGCTTCGGGTCATCAGGGTGCCGGCGTCGGAGCGGTGGCCCATCCATTTCTCCAACACGGCGGCATTGGCGAGCCGCACCTGACCGCCGGTCTCCAGCCAGGGCAGCCCTTCGGCGAGGGTGAAGACACAGGCATCGGCCAGCGTGCTCGCGCGGCAGCGTTGCAGCCGCACGCCCTTGCCGCGCGAGAGTTCCGGCATCTCGGAGGCCGGGAAGATCAGCAGCAGGCGGTCGGCGCTGCACACGGCGACATGGTCGCCGGTGCCGGCGGTGAGCTGCACCGCGACGGCCGGATCGTCGAGGCCGATCACGCCCTTGCCCTTGCGGGTATTGGCCACCAGCGCGTCGGCGGGGGCCAGGAAGCCGCGCCCGTCCGAGGCCGCCACCAGCACCTTGCCGCCCGGCTGATAGGGGATCGCCGCGACGATCTCGGTGCCGTCGTCGAAATCCACCATCAGGCGGATCGGATCGCCGAAGCCGCGCCCGCCGGGGAGCTTGGCCGCCTCCAGGGTGAACACCTTGCCGTTGGAGGCGAGCACCAGGATCTTGGCGGTGGTCTCGCTGAGGAAAGAGAGCTTCAGCCCGTCATCGCCCTTGAAGGCGATGCCCGACAGGTCGGCGACGTGCCCCTTGAGGGCGCGGATCCAGCCCTTGTTCGAGACGATGACGGTGATCGGCTCGCGCTCCACCATGGCGGCAGTGAAATCGATCCCCGCCGTGTCGGGCGGGTTCTCCAGGGTGGTGCGGCGTGCGCCGATCTTGGTGTCCGGCCCGAACGTCTTCTTCACCGCGCGGATCTGCTTGGTGATGTCGGCCCATTGCAGCTTGTCGGAGGCGAGCAGCGCGTCGAGCCCTTCCTTCTCCAGCGTCAGCGCGTCGAGCTCGCGCTTCAGCTCCATCTCCTCGAGCTTGCGCAAGCTGCGCAGGCGGGTGTCGAGGATGGCGTTGGCCTGCAGCTCGGTGAGCTCGAACCGCTTCATCAGGGCGGGTTTCGGCTCGTCCTCCTCGCGGATGATGCGGATCACCTCATCGAGGTCGAGATAGACGATGAGCAGGCCGCCGAGGATCTCGAGCCGGCGCTCGATCTGGCCGAGGCGGTGGCGCGAGCGGCGCTGGAGCACCACGCGGCGATGGTCGAGCCATTCGCGCAAGGCCTCGGCGAGGCCGATCACCCGGGGGACGAGGCCGCCCACCAGCACGTTCATGTTGAGCGAGATCCGGGCCTCGAGCTCGGTGAGCCGGAACAGCGATTCCATCAGGATAACCGGATCGACGTTGCGGGCGCGCGGCTCCAGCACGATGCGCACGTCCTCGGCCGACTCGTCCCGCACGTCGGCCAGCAGAGGGAGCTTACGCTCCTGCAACAGCTCGGCGAGCTTCTCGATGAGGCGCGCCTTCTGCACCCCGTAGGGGATCTCGGTGACGACGATGGTCCAGGTGCCGCGTCCGAGATCCTCCTTGGCCCAGCGGGCGCGCACGCGGAAACCGCCGCGCCCGGTGCGGTAGGCCTCGGCGATGGACTCGGCGCTGTCGATGAGGATGCCGCCGGTGGGAAAGTCCGGCCCCTTCACGAAGGTGAGGAGCTGGGCGGACGTCGCCTCCGGATGGGTGATCAGGTAGAGCGCCGCGTCGCAGAGTTCGGCCGCGTTGTGGGGCGGGATCGAGGTGGCCATACCCACCGCGATGCCCTGGGAGCCATTGGCGAGCAGGTTCGGGAAGGCGGCGGGGAGCACCACCGGCTCTTCCTCCTGCCCGTCGTAATTCGGGCGGAAATCCACCGAATCGTCATCGAGCCCCTCCAGCAGGAGGCGCGCGACTTCCGTCATCCGCGCCTCGGTGTAGCGCTGGGCGGCGGCGTTATCGCCGTCGATGTTGCCGAAATTGCCCTGGCCGTCCACCAGCGGATAGCGCTGCGCGAAATCCTGCGCCATGCGCACCAGGGCGTCGTAGGCCGCCGTGTCGCCGTGCGGATGGTACTTGCCGATGACGTCGCCGACGATGCGGGCGCATTTCTTGAAGGCCGAGCTGGGGTCGAGCTTCAGAAGCCGCATGGCGAACAGGATGCGGCGATGGACCGGCTTCAGCCCGTCGCGGGCATCGGGCAGCGCCCGGTGCATGATCGTCGAGAGCGCGTAGGCGAGGTAGCGATCCTCCAGCGCGGTCTTCAGCTCGACGCTCTCGATGCCATCGGGATCCGATGGCGGCTCGA
>JAKONB010000370.1 GCA_022702195.1 Beijerinckiaceae bacterium
GAGCCCGAGCACCCGCCCGCCCCGGCGGACATGGGCGCGGATGTCGATGTCCCAGCCCTGGGCCCGCAGGAATTCGAGATCGTCGATGGTGGTCTTCGAGCCCGGCAGCAGCACGAGGTCTGCGACCGGGATCGCATCGCCGGGGCGCACCAGCACCACGTCGATGCCGGGCTCCGCCCGGAGCGGGTCGAGATCGTCGAAATTGGCGATGCGCGGCAGCACCGGCACCGCCACGACCTTGCGCCGGCCCGCCCCAGCCTCCGACCCGACGAGCCCGAGCACGTCCTCGGCCGGCAACCGGACCGCCTCGGCGAAATGCGGAATCAGGCCGAAGCTCGGCCACCCGGTCGCCTGCGCGATAGTGGCCATGCCGTCGGCGAACAGGCTCGGGTCGCCCCGGAAGCGGTTGACGAGGAAGCCCCGGATCATCGCGGCATCGCCCGCGTCGATCACCGCCTTGGTGCCGACGAGGCTGGCGATGACCCCGCCCCGGTCGATGTCGCCGAGGAGGATCACCGGCGTGTCGGTCGCGCGGGCGAATCCCATATTGGCGATGTCGCCCCGCCGCAGGTTCACCTCGGAGGCCGAGCCCGCGCCCTCCACGAGGACGAGGTCGGCCTGTGCCTTGAGGTGCGAAAAGCTCTCCAGCACGGAGGCGAGGAGGCGCGGCTTCCAGGCCTGGTAATCCCGCGCCATGGCCGTGCCGACCATGCGGCCCTGCACCACGATCTGGCTTCCGGTCTCGCTCTGGGGCTTGAGCAGCACCGGGTTCATGTGCACCGAGGGCGCGACGCCGGCCGCCCGCGCCTGGAGCGCCTGCGCCCGCCCGATCTCGCCGCCATCGGCCGTGACGGCGGCGTTGTTCGACATGTTCTGCGGCTTGAACGGCCGCACCGTCAGGCCGCGCCGCGCGAAGACCCGGCAGAGCCCCGCGACGATCAGCGACTTGCCGACATCCGAGCCGGTGCCCTGGATCATGATGGCGCGGGGGCTCATGGTCAGGGCCTTGAAGGCGGGAGCGCGGCGCAGGCGGGGTCGGCGGGCCGCGCGGCGCGATGGAAAGCCAGGATGGCGGCGCCGTAGGTCTCGACCACCTCCGAGAACGCCACCCGTTCCGCCGTGAACAGGATGGCCCGGTGCCGGAACAGGCGATCGGGGATCGCGAGGTCGCCGCAGGCCGAGGCCGGCGGCGGGGCCTGCTCCCACCCCGCCGGCAGGGGGTGCCAGAGAAACTCGGCATCGAGGGTCTGGCGCGTCGTCCCGAGGGACTGCACCGCCCGGCCGAACGGCGTGTCGGTGGTTTCGAGCAGGCGGTTCATCTCCGGCGTCAGCCGCTCGGGCACGTACCAGTTGTCGGCTTCCGACAGGACGTGATCGCCGCAAGCGAGCTTGACCTGCCGGTACCGGACAAGGGTGTCGGGGCCGACATTCAGGCGCCGGCGCGTCTCCTCCGAGGCGGGCTTGTCCACCGCGCGCTGGAGGTTTGCCGCGAGCCGGGGCGTTTCCGCCATGCCGTGATCGGCGCACCAGCCTTCCAGCGTCGCCGTGGCGGAGCGGCTGGCGAGCAGCCGGGCGTTCAGGCCCTCCATCACCGCCAGGACCTCGACGCGGCCGAGATAGCTCGCGGGCCAGGACGGCACGGCTTGAGCGTGGGCAACCGGCATGGTCATCAGGGCGAGGAGTGCGACGGCGGCCAGCCTCATCAGAACTCGATGCCCACCTGCGCCTTCACCCCGGCGGCGAAGTGGTGCTTCACGGAGGCCATCTCGGTGACGAGGTCGGCGGCTTCGATCAGGGCCGGCTTGGCGTTGCGGCCGGTGACGACGACGTGGAGATCGGGGCGCCGCGCCCGGAACGCGGCCACCACCGCGTCGATGGGTAGGTAATCGTAGCGCAGGGCAATGTTGAGCTCGTCGAGCACCACGAGGCGGATGGTCGGATCGGCCATGAGGTCGAGGGCCTTGGCCCAGGCGTGCTCGGCGGCGGCGATGTCGCGGGCCTTGTCCTGGGTTTCCCAGGTGAAGCCCTCTCCCAGGGTGTGCCAGTCGATCTGGTCGCCGAAAGCCTTCAGCGCGTGCTTCTCGCCCGTGTCCCAGGCCCCCTTGATGAACTGCACCACGCCGACGCGCCAGCCATGGCCGAGCGCCCGCAGCATCAGCCCGAGGGCCGCCGTGGTCTTGCCCTTGCCGGGGCCGGTATTGACGATGAGGAGCCCCTTCTCGATCGTCTTCTCCGCCACCTCGGCGTCCTGGACGGCCTTGCGCTTCTCCATCTTTTCCCGATGCCGCTCGGCGTCGGTGATGGCAGCGCCGGTCGTCATGTCAGAGCCGGTCATGGATTCGCTCCGGGTTGCGGTTTCACGATCAGGGACAAGCCCGCCACCATGAACACGACATGGTCGGCTTGGGCCGCGAGGCGCTGGTGCAGGCGGCCGGCGGCATCGCGAAAACGGCGAGCCAGCGCGTTGTCCGGCACGATGCCGAGCCCGACCTCGTTGCCCACCAGCACCACCGGGCCGGGGGCCGCCGCACAGGCTGCGAGGAGCGCGGCGGTGGCGGCATCCACATCGGCCTCGGACAGGATGAGGTTGGTGAGCCAGAGGGTGAGGCAATCCACCAGCACCGGGCCGGTCGCGGCCGCCACCGCCTCGGGCAGGTCGATCGGCACGTCCCGCGTGACCCAGTCGCCCGAGCGGCGCGTTCGGTGGA
>JAKONB010000377.1 GCA_022702195.1 Beijerinckiaceae bacterium
GCAGGTGGTGGTCGGGCCGCGCGGCCTCGCCGAGGGCAAGGTCGAGATCAAGCGGCGCTCCGGCGGCGAGCGCGAGAGCGTGGCTCCCATCGACTTGATCTCGCGCCTGAAGCGGAGCTGAGGCCCGCATGGCTCTGGCAGAGACGGTGAAGGAACGGCTGGCGGGTCTCCCCGGCCTGTTCAAGCGCGGCAGCACGCCGCCCTTCGCGGCCTTCGAATGGATCATCGCCGGGCGCTATCTCCGGGCCCGGCGGCGCGGCGGCGGGGCGCCGGCGTGTCGGTGGTGGCGTTCTTCTCGGTGCTCGGCATCGCGCTCGGTGTCGCCACCCTCATCATCGTGCTGTCGGTGATGAACGGGTTCCGCACGGAGCTCCTGTCGAAGATCGTCGGCATCAACGGTCACGTCTTCGTCACGCCCATCGACAAGCTGTTCACGGATTACGAGGATCTCTCGGACCGGCTGTCCAAGGTCGCTGGCGTGCGCTCCGCGATCCCCCTGGTGGAGGGGCAGGCCTTCGCCTCGTCGCCCTATGGCGGCAGCGGCGTGCTGGTGCGCGGCATCCGCTCCGCCGATCTCGACAAGATCGCCGCCATCGCCAACAACGT
Organism: Beijerinckiaceae bacterium; assembly: GCA_022702195.1. Lineage (GTDB taxonomy): Bacteria > Pseudomonadota > Alphaproteobacteria > Rhizobiales > Beijerinckiaceae > Methylobacterium. Next base: position 607 of record JAKONB010000377.1, read on the forward strand.
CCGGGGCGGCACCCTCGACGGGTTCGACGAGGGCAACGGCGTGGCCATCGGCCGGCGCCTCGCGGAGTCCCTCGGCATCCAGGCCGGCGACACGATCACCCTCTCGACGCCCAAGGGGGCCACCACGCCGTTCGGCACCGCGCCGCGCACCAAGGCCTATACGGTCAAGGCGGTGTTCGAGATCGGCATGACCGAGTTCGACGCGACCTTCGTGTTCATGCCGCTCGCCGAATCCCAGGCTTTCTTCAATCGCGATTCCGACGTCAGCCTCATCGAGGTCTATCTCGACAATCCCGACGGGGTGGCGGCGATGCGGCCCGACCTCGAGATGGCGGCGGAACGCCCGGTGCTGCTCACCGATTGGCGTCAGCGCAACCGCACCTTCTTCGGCGCCCTGGAGGTGGAGCGGAACGTGATGTTCCTCATCCTCAGCCTGATCGTGGTGGTGGCGACCCTCAACATCGTCTCCGGGCTGATCCTGCTGGTGCGCGACAAGTCGAGCGACATCGCGATCCTGCGCACCATGGGGGCGACCCCCGGCACGGTGATGCGGGTCTTCCTCATCAACGGCGCGCTCATCGGCGTGGTCGGCACCCTGGCGGGTCTCGCCCTCGGGGTGGTCATCACCCTCAACATCAAGCCGATCCAGCGGGTGCTGTTTCCCTCCGCCTGGGACCCCACCGTGCGGTTCCTGGCGGAGATCCCGGCGGAGATGAACAGCCAGGAGATCACCGTGGTGGTGATCACCTCCATCGCCCTGTCGCTGGTGGCGACCCTGTATCCCTCCTGGCGCGCCGCCCGCCTCGATCCGGTCCAGGCCCTGCGCTACGGCTGATGGATCCCCACGAGACGCCGACGCGAGACCAAGAGCCCGATTCGAGGACATCCATGAGTACGAAAGCCGAGGCGCCCGGCGCGCAGCCGGTCCCGGCCCTGTTCTTCGCCAAGGTCGAACGCCGCTACGCGCAGGGGGCCGGTGCCCTCGACATCCTGCGCGGTGCCGATCTGGCGATCTGGCCCGGCGAACTCGTGGCCCTGGTGGCGCCGTCGGGGGCGGGCAAGTCGACCCTGCTGCATCTCGCCGGCCTGCTCGAACGCCCCGATGGCGGCGAGGTCTATATCGGCGGCCAGCCCACCGCCGCGATGGCCGATGCCGAGCGCACCCGCATCCGCCGCGAGGAGATGGGCTTCGTCTACCAGTTCCACCATCTCCTGCCGGAATTCTCGGCCCTGGAGAACGTGGTGATGCCCCAGCTCATCCGCGGCCTGTCCAGCACGGAGGCCAAGGCGCGGGCCGCCGAACTCCTGAGCTTCCTCGGTCTCAAGGAGCGGCTGATCCACCGGCCGGCCGAACTCTCCGGCGGCGAGCAGCAGCGCGTCGCCATCGCCCGGGCCGTGGCCAACGGACCGCGCCTGCTGCTGGCCGACGAGCCCACCGGCAACCTCGACCCGAACACCGCCGCCCACGTCTTCGGCATCCTGGTCTCCCTGGTGCGCGCCTCGGGCCTCGCCGCCCTGGTGGCGACCCACAACATGGAGCTGGCCGCCCGCATGGACCGGCGGGTGACCATTCGCGATGGGCTGATCGAGCAGTTGGATTGAGGCGCCAGGCTCCTCCACCCGATCGTTCGTCGTCGCCCGGGATCGCGTCGGAAGACAGGTCCGTCATCGCGGACAGATGAGAGGCGGCCGCGATCGGCCATGTCGGTGTCACCGAACTGCGTCGAAGCCTCGCGCCGCCTCTCGATCGCGTCGAGTCCGACCGGACGGAGCGGGCGGTCACGCGCCGGAACCACGAGGATAGGGTGATCCTGCCCCGCGCGGAATTCGAGAGCCTGCGCGAGACGCTGCACCTCCTTGGAACACCGACCCATGCCCGCCGTCCGGCGGAGTCGATGGCTCAACGCGACGAGGGCACGGGTATCGTGCGGGATCTGATCGCGCCGTGACGCGCGTCTGGTCGCATCATGCCGGGGATGGTCATCCGCCTTGGCAAGCCACCGACCGCGA
>JAKONB010000395.1 GCA_022702195.1 Beijerinckiaceae bacterium
CGCGCCCAACGGCCAGTACGTGCTGTTCTTCCGCGATCCCGGCGGCCAGGGCGGCGGCAAGCTCTACATGGTCGACATCACCGGCAAGGTGGAGCAGCCGGTCCCGACCCCGTCCTACGCCTCGGACCCGACCTGGTCGCCGCTGCTCTCGGGCAAATAAGCCTCGGGCAGATCTACGAAAAACCACCTGCGCCGGATGGCGGTTCCGGCGCGGCGCGGGCCAGGCGCAGAGCCTCGCCCAGCCTGGCGCGGCTCGCCTCGCGCAAGCGCGTCAGGCCGAGATGGGCGGCCATCCGCTCCACCGCATCCGCCGCCTGACCGGACGGGTCGAGCGTCTGCGCGAGGCCGGCGAGCTCGGCCAGGGGGATGTCGGCGAGGTCGCGGGGCGCGCCCTCGGCGGGGCGGAAGGGCACCGGACGGCCGGGTTCGACGCCGTCGGGCCACAAGACCATGCGGCCCTCCTCGACGCTGCGCGGGATTGCAACGTCGACAGCTCCCTGCAACCGCGCGCGCAATCGCGCGGTCACGCGAGTGAAGCCGTGCGCACGCATCAACCTGCTGACAACAAGATCGAAAAACACCGGCCCCTCGGCGGCGATCACCTGTTCGACCATCGCGCGGAGCCGATCGTCGTACGCCATTGAATAAAACCGCTCCGGTTGCGGATCGTGCCCGGCCAGATCGGCGGCCCGGTAGCGGACGGGCGGAGGTGCCGGTTTCGCGTGCGGACGGGCTGCCTCCGCGACCACCGGCTCGGCGCGCGCGGAGTCGAGGTCCGCCCGCAGGGCCGCGTCGAGGCGGTCGAGGGCGCCGTCCGCGTCGATCCACCAAGCGGTGCTCCAGACCCGGTGCAGGCGCCAGCCGAGATCGGTGAGCACGGCGTGGCGCAGGCGGTCGCGGTCGCGCGCGGTGGCGGCGGAATGGTAGGTCGCCCCGTCGCACTCGACGCCGGCAAGGTAGCGTCCGGGCGCGTCCGGATGGACGATCCCGAGATCGATGCGGAACGACGAGACGCCGATCTGCGGCACCACCCGCCAGCCCCGCCCCTCCAGCGCCGCCATCACGGCGGCCTCGAACGGCGAGTCCACGTCGCGTCCGGTGGGCGCGGCGGCCGCCTCCAGCGCCGGCATCCCGCGCTCGGCGAAGTCCAAAAAGTGCTTGAAGTCGCGGATGCCGCGGGCGGCCCCCCGCCCGAGGTCGATCTGGTCGGGCCGGATCGAGGCGAACACCACCGATTCGCGCCGGGCGCGCGTGATGGCGACGTTGAGCCGGCGGTGGCCGCCCTCGCGGTTGAGCGAGCTGATCTGGCCGGTGATCCGCCCGGCCGCGTCCGGCCCCACAGCCACCGAGAACAGGATTGCGTCGCGCTCGTCGCCCTGCACCGTCTCGAGGTTCTTCACGAAGACCGGCTCGGCCGTCGCGCGCGGATCGAAATGGCGCTCCAGGCCCGGATCGGCCCGGCGCTCGGCATCGAGCAGGTTCTCGATCAACCGCTGCTGCTCGCCGTTGAAGGTGACGATGCCGAGCGAATCGGTGGCGGCCGGATCGCGCAGGCGCGCCACCAGGTCCGCCACCACGGCGCGGGCCTCCGGCCGGTTCACCCGCGCGCCGCCGCGCTCGTAGAGCCCGTCGGCCACCGGAATCAGGCGCACGGCCCGGTCGGCGGTGACCGGGGACGGGAAGGTGACGAGGCCGCCGCGATAATAGTGGCGGTTGGAGAAGGCGATCAGGCTCTCGTGGCGGCTGCGGTAATGCCAGGCGAGGCGCCGCTGCGGCAGGGCGGCGGCGAGGCATTCGTCGAGGATGCTCTCCTGGTCGGGCACGTCCGCCGCGTCGGGTCCGTCCTCGCCGATCCGCTCGCCCACCTGGGTCGGCGGCAATTGCTCGGGATCGCCGACGATCACGGTCTGGCGGCCTCGGGCGATGGCGCCGATGGCGTCCCAGGGGGCGATCTGCGAGGCCTCGTCGAAGATCACCACGTCGAAGGGCGCGGCCTCGGCCGGCCAGTGCTGGGCGACGGAGAGCGGGCTCATCATCACGCAGGGGGTCAGGCGGGTGAGCGCGTGGGGCAGGCGCGCGAACAGGCTGCGCAGGGGCAGGTGCCGGGCGCGCTTGGCGATCTCGCGGGCCAGGAGTCCCCATTCGGATTCGGTCCCGAACGCCCCCGGCACGGCGCCGATCCGCCCCCGCACCGCCGGCCCGGCCAGGGCGCCGAGCCGCGCATCGGCCTCGCGAAAACGGTCGATCGCGGCGGCGTGATTCTGGCCGAGGAAGCCGCGCAGCCGGGGATCGTGCGTCACCACATGGTCGATCCACCAGCGCGCATAGGCGTTCTCGAACGCGGCCGGAATCGCCTCTGCCCGCAGGCCCCCGGCCGCGATCGCCGCCACCAGGGGGCCGAGCCCGGCCCGCTCGGCCTCCCGCGCGGCGAGGCGCCAGCCGGTCCAGGCCTGGGCCTTGGGCAGGGCGGCGGACCAGCGCGCCGCGATGGACAGGGTCTCGCCGAGCCAGTCGCCCGGTTCGGGGATGGCGGTTTCTCCCTCCCCCGTGCGGGGAGGGATCAAGGGTGGGGGCGGCTCAGGATCGGGCGCAGCGGTGCCTCCCGAACCACCTCCATCTCCCACTCCTCCCCGCAAGGGGGAGGTGGGCGCGTTGCGCTCCGCCAAGGACGACGTGTGAACCTCGGAGCCTCTGAAGTGGGGAGACCCGCGCTCGCTCCCGGCGGCCCCGGGCGTGCCGCAGCCGAGGGGGCGGTCGGGCCGGTCGCGGCCCGCGAGGCGGTTCAGGGCCTCGATCGCCTGGAGGGCGGGGCGGCGCGCCTGGACGAGGCGGTCCCGGGCGCGGGCGAGGGTGCCGCCCGGCTCCAGGCTTCCGTCGCGGGCGGCGAGGAGGTCGCCGAGCCGCGCCCGCAGGGCTTCCCCGCCGCCGGCATGGGGCGCGAGCCGGGCCAGCGCCGGGGCGATCCGGGTCGCCCAGGTCAGGGCCGGCGTGAACAGCTCGGGGGAGGCGTGGGGGTCGGACCAGCCGGGACCGAATCCCGAAAACGCCCGTTCCAGCAGTCCGGCCAGGGCCGGGCCGGCCGCGCGCAGGCGTCCGAGCTCGGCCAGGAGGGCGAGGTCCGGCCCAAGATCGCCGGGCAGCTTCCCCTGCGCCGCGGAGGCCAGCACCCGGCGGACGCGCTTGCGCCGGACGGCGCGGACCAGGAGGTTGGCGTCCTGCGCCGCGCGCCATTCCGCCAGGAGGCGAGCGGGATCGGCGGCCTGGACCAAGGCGCCGTAGCGGCCCGTCAAGCGGCCTTCGAGCCCCGCCCGCTCCGCCGCGTGCCGCTGCCGCGCCTCCACGGCCCGGCGCAGCGCCGGCCCGTCGGGACCGGCGAAGATCAGGCCGGCCCGCGCCTCGGGGCGGATCAGGGCGCCGCTCAGCGCGACGAGGGCGCGGGTCCCGTCCCAGGTCGCGGCGGCGGCGGCGAGTCCGAGAGGCTCGCCGAAGGCGCGGATGGCCGCGGCGAAGGGCGGCAGCGTCCGGCTCAGGTCGGCCAGCGCCCGCTCCATCTCGGCCCGCCACAGGGGCGACCACTCCGCCGGGCCGATCTCCCGCAGCAGATGCTCCGCCACCGGATCGACGGAGGGCAGCCGGGTGGCAAGCTCCGCCGCCCATGCGCGCAGACGCGCCAGGGTCCGGGAATCGTGCGTGGTGTGATCGGGCCAGGACAGGACGATCCCGTCCCGCCTGTCCCGTTCGGCGATGACCCGGCCGAGGGCGGCATGGGCGGTCAGTCCGTTTTCACGTGAATCATGCAGGCCCGCCACGAGGCCGTTCAGGTCGTCGCGGGCGCGGGCGAGGTCGGCGGCGGCCTCGTCCCAGGGCACGGCCTCCGACCCACGGGCGGCCCAGGCCTCACGCAATTGCCCGAGCACATGGGTCTTCTGCGCCTTGGCCGCGTGCACCTCCAGGCAGCAGGGGCCGAGCCCCACCGCGTCGAGGCGGCGGCGGACCACGTCGAGGGCGGCGGTCTTCTGCGAGACGAACAGAACCGTGCGCCCGAGCGCGAGGCACTGGGCGATCATGTTGGCGATGGTCTGGCTCTTGCCGGTGCCGGGGGGCCGAACAGGACGAAGTCCTTGCCCGCGGCCGCCGCCAGGATCGCGGCGAGCTGGGAGGAATCGGCCGAGAGCGGCGTGAACACCGTGTGGGGCGGGTGCTCGGCATCGAGCCGTTCGGGCGCCGGGAAACCCTGGGCATCGCCGTAGGGCAGATTGGGCGTGTCGAGGAGGTGGCGCACCAGCCGGTTGCGCTTGAGCAGGTCGGTGCGCTCGGCCAGATCCTTCCACATCAGGATCTTGGTGAAGGCGAAGGTGGCGAGCGTCACCTCGGGCACCACCTCGAAGCCCGGAAGATCGCGGACATGCCCGCGCAGGCTCCGCCACAGGGCCGCCACGTCGCGCCCCTCGCCGGGCAGGCCGGCCGCGAGATCCGGCATCGCCAGGGCGAAATCCTGGCGCAGCATCTCCACCAGGGTGGGGTTGAGGCGCGCCTCCGCCTCGTCGCGCACCAGCCGGAAGCCGGCGCGGACGCTGGTGCGGGTGAGGCTCACCGGCACGAGGAGGAGCGGCGCGCGCACCGGGGCCATGCCCTCCCCCCGGCTCCAGGCGAGGAAACCGAAGGCGAGGTGAAGCGGGTTGGCGCCCCCCTCCTCCAGGCCGGTGCGGGCCTGCCGGAACAGGTCGGTGAGCCGGGTCTCCAGATCCTCCGCGTCCGACCCGGTGAGGATCTCGTCGGGGCCGGCCTGCGCGATGGACCCCGCATCGCCACCCGCCTCCGCCCGCGCGAGCAGGCGCAGGCTCGCTCCCCCGGCGAGCTGCGCCGCCAGGGCATCGGGATCGGGCACGCGGAGCGCGATGGCGGCCTTGCCGGGTTTGAAGTTCAGGAGCCGGTTGCGCAGGGTCAGGTCGAGGAGGCGCCGCGTCCAGATCTCCAGGCGGTCGCGCGGCGGCGGCTCGGCCCGGACCGTCGGACCCGCGGGCCTGCCCTCGGCGAAGACCGGCGGCGGCGCGAAGGCCAGCCGCGATGGGGCGGCGGCGGCCGTGGCCCCCGGGAGGGGGGTGGCCTGCATGGCGAGGGGCCGGATGCCGGCGGCGCGCGCCCGGCGCAGGTCGAGGGCCATCACGAAGGCGTCGGCCGCCCCCTCGTCGATCAGGCGCGCCCCGGCCGCCACGGCATCGGCGAAGCGGGCCGGCGGCGCCTGGGTGAGCCGGGTCGTCTCGATCAGGATCAGCTCGTCGAGGTCCCGGCGCTTGCGCAGGGCCTGGGCGTCCGCGCCGAGGGCGCCGGGCAGCCGCGCGTCGTCGAGCCAGAGCCCGACGCCGGCCTGGCCCCGCGTGAGCACGAGGAGCGGGTTCAGCCCCGCCCGCTCGAAGCCAGCCGCCAGCAGCAGGGCGAGGTCGAGGCCGGTCGCCGCGCCGTGCGCGACGATCTCACCGGGCGCACGCACGGCCTGCCCGGCGCCCGCGAAGCTCTCGGGTGGGGGGATATCGATGAGCCCCCGGTCGGCCAGGGCCGCAAAGAACGCCTGGGCCATCTCCCAGACGCGGGCGCGGGTGCCGCCGCGATAGCCGTCGAGGGCACCGGAGAGGCCGGCGCGGACGAGGTGGCCGGCGGCGGCGCGCAGCAAGCCATCCACGGCGGGATCGTCCGGGCGCACGAAGGCGGCCAGGAGTTCGGGGGCGGCCTCGGCACCACTCCAATGGTTGGCGGGCAGAAGCCGCAGTTCGGCGCGGGTGCGGGCGATCTCCTCCCCAGCCATCCGGGCGACCAGGGTGAGGGTGCAGGGCGCGCTCTCGCGCAGGTCCGCCAGGGCCGCGCCGTCGAGGGAGAGGGCGGGCGCGTCGATCCGGTGAAGCCCGCCGGGTCCGATCCGGTCGATGGTGAGACTCAGCGGGCGCAGGATCGCCGGAACGGCGTCGAGGCTGAGCGCCACGTTCGTGAGGTCGCTGTCCGAACGATTCTCGACAGTGATCGCGCGGATGACCGGCACGGCGTTCTGCCACGCGGCGGCGCCGAAAGGGTCGCCGGTGACGCAGGTGAGCCGGCAGCGTCGAGCGGACTCGGACGTCTCGGCCAAATCGGGCGCCGCCGTCTCGGCCATCGTGCCACGTCCCCCGGAACCGCGACGGTTCTAGACGGCCGGCGCGCGCCCCGGCAAGGCTCGACCACAGGGGCCGACACGGCGCGAAAGATCACGCCCGTGCAAGCAACCTTGGAATGGTTCCATAACATAGCGATTGCCCGCGCAAGATCAGCCTCGCTATAGCGGGACCCAACCGGTCGGACGGTTCGTGGAGCGGGCGCGCCCGCAGCGGATCGATTGTGCGCCGACTTCACGCGAGGGACGTGCGATGCCGGACGAGCCACCCCGGAAGGACGCCGCCGAGCGGGCCTTGACCCGCTACCGGCTCGCCGTCGCGGCGCGGGTGATCCTGGGCGTGTTCGGGAGCTACGCCGTCGCGGCCCTTTCCACGGCCCTGCTGTCGCTGGTCCTGCCCCTCGTCCGCTCGGAGGCGGTGGCCACCGCCACGCTCCTCAGCTTCGCGATCATGGCCGGCGCGGTGGTCTGGGTGTTCGCCGCCCGGACCCTGGGACGCGCCGCCCTCGGCATCGCCCTCCCCATCGGGATCCTCGCCGCCGCCCTGTGGCTGGCGCTGGATCACGCGCCGGCGGTGTCACCCACATGAGGACCGGATTTCGGCAATCGATGGCCTGGCTGCACGGCTGGGCCGGCCTCGTCACCGGCTGGGTGATGTTCGCGGTGTTCGTCACCGGCACGGCGACCTACTACCGCACCGACATCTCGCTCTGGATGCGGCCGGAACTCCCTGCCGGTCCGGTGGATCCGGTGCGGGCGGCGGAGACCGGCGCCGCCTATCTCAAGGACCACGCGCCCAAGGCGATGGTCTGGTACATCGGGCTGCCGCAGCCGGACCGGCCGCTCACCGGCGTCTACTGGATGGACAGCTTCGACGGGCCGATGGGCCAGGCGATGCTCGACGGGCGGACCGGCACGCCGACCCCCGCCCGCGCCACGCAGGGCGGCGATTTCCTCTACCGCTTCCACTACGAACTCCAGATGATGCCGCTGGTCGGGCGCTGGATCGTCGGCCTGTGCGCCATGGTGATGCTGGTGGCGCTGATCAGCGGCATCGTCACCCACCGGCGGATCTTCGCCGACTTCTTCACCTTCCGGCGGGACCGGTCGGCCCAGCGCGGCTGGCTCGACGCCCACAACGTCACCGGCGTGCTCGCCCTGCCGTTCCACCTGA
>JAKONB010000425.1 GCA_022702195.1 Beijerinckiaceae bacterium
GAAGGCGTCCTCGTCGGTGGTGTAGCGCTCGGGGCGGCGGACATGCGCGTAGGCGACGTGGTGGTTGGTCGCCATCCAGGCGAGCCACTCCTCGGCGCGGGCCTGGTCGCGCGGCGCCTCCGGCCACAGGCCGGCCTGGGGATGGAGCCGGGCGACGTGGCGCAGGATCGCGGTGTTCTCGGTGAGCACCCACTCCCCCTCCACCAGGGCCGGCACCCGCCCGCGCTCGTTGATCGCCAGATAGGCGGGGGCGCGCTGGTCGCCCCTGGCGAGGTCGAGCCGCACGGTCTCGTAGGGCGCGCCGGTCTCTTCCAGGGCGATGTGCGCGGCCACCGAGCAGGCGCCGGGGGCGTAGTAGAGGGTGGTCATCGTGCTTCGCCTTCTTCGGTCGCGCGGTGGAGTTGTACACCGATCAGGGCGGCGACCTTCGCGCGGACTTCCGCGAGTATGGAATCCGGGACCCTGCCGAGGAATCGGAGCGTCCGGGGCTTGCGATCAATTGAGCGGACCTGATCGGCGAGAACGGCACCTTCCGCGCCCAATCCGTCGGGCAAGAAGACTTTCGTCGGCCAAGAATCTCGATTGCGTGTGATCGGGCGGATGATGATCCGGCGGGTCAGCGTGTTCATATCCAGTGTGGAGACGATGAGGGCTGGCCGATTTCCGCGCGGCTCGGTCCCGAGAACGGGGGCGAGATCGACGATGATCAATTCGCCGGGCTCGTGCGGACGATCAGCGGGGATCGTCATCGTCGATGATCTCCGAGCCGGCATCCGGCCCCCAATCGACGGTCGGCGGCTCGAAATCCGGTCCCAGCCTCCTCATCTCCGCCGCCATCTCTCCCATCGCATAGACGGGTATCCCGTTGACATGCCGACGCGCCGGAGGCGGTGCGAGGGAAGCCGGAACGGGATCGATGTCGACCTCCTGACCCACCGTAAGACCGAGCCTGCGCACATCCTCGCCGCTCCTTTCCAGCCTCGCCCGCATCGACCGTCCTCCAGAGTCGCCGCCGAACCTTATAAACTGCGGCGAAAGCTCCCTCACATCGCCTCGGCCCCGCGCCCCATGGCGGCGATGCCGGTGCGGGAGATCTCCACGAGGCCGATCACCGTCATCAGGCCGATGAAGCGGTCGATCTCCTCGGTGGTCCCGGTCACCTCGAAGACGAAGGAATTCAGGGTGGCGTCCAGGGTCCTGGCGCCGAAGGCGGCGGCCAGGGTCAGGGATTCGGCCCGGTCCTGACCGGTGCCGGAGACCTTGACGAGGCAGAGCTCGCGCTCGAGGGCTTTGCCCTGGAGGGTGAGGTCCACCACCCGGTGGACGGGGACGAGGCGGTCGAGCTGCGCCTTGATCTGCTGGATCACCGCGTCGGTGCCGGTGGTGACGATGGTGATGCGCGAGATGTGGCGGGCCACCTCGGTCTCGGAGACGGTCAGGCTCTCGATGTTGTAGCCGCGGCCGGAGAACATCCCCGAGATCCGGGCGAGCACGCCGGGCTCGTTGTCGACGATCACCGCGAGGGTGTGCCGGTTGACCGGCTCGACCCGGCCGGCATCGGGGTAATGGGTGTTCATCGCGTTCATGGCTTGCCCCAGCTCCAACTCTTCCTGTGTCCGTCCGTCCGGGCCGCGCCTGGACCCGTTCCGACCGGCGTGATACCGCGCCGCCCATGGACAGTCGTCAGCGTACGCTCGCCGCCGTGAGGCCCCATGGCCGGACCGGCGTCGAACTCGGACCCCTCGACCGGCCCCTGATCCGCCGCAGCGACGGCGACATCCTTTATGCCGACCATCTCTCGACGGAAGGCCTCGCCCGCAAATATGCCGGCCATGCGGCGGCCGGTCCCCAGGCCCGGGGCGCGCTGGTCGAGGTCGACCTCGTCCTCGAGCACCAGACCCTGATCCAGGCTCTGGGCGCCCGGGGTCCGGTCGATTACATCGTCGCCTCGCACGTGATCGAGCATCTGCCCGATCCGCTGGGCTGGCTCAACGATTGCGCCGACGCCCTGAACCCGGACGGCGTTCTGTTCCTCGCCGTGCCCGACAAGCGCTTCAGCTTCGACCGCAACCGCGGCCTCACCCGCACGGGCGACTGGGTCGAGGCCCATCTGGCGAGGGCGACCCGGCCGAGCCCCGCCCAGGTGTTCGAGCATTTCGCGCGCGCGGTCCGGGTGGATCCGCGTGCGGTCTGGGCCGGCACCGAGACCATGCCGCCCCTGTTCGAGGGCCACGGCCCGCAGGCGGGGCTCGAACAGGCCCGCCTCGTCCAGGCCACGGGTGCTTTCCTCGACGTCCATTGCAGCGTCTTCACCCCCGACAGCTTCCTGTCGGTGTTCCGCGAGGTGGCGGAGATCGGCCTCACCCCGTTCGAGATCGCCGAGTTCACCCCGACCCCGCGCGGAGAGCTCGAATTCTTCGCGCTCTTGCGCAAGCGCGCCGGGGCGAGCCCCGCCGAGCGGGCCGCCGCGACCCCCCGGCCCGATCCCGCCGCCGCCGGCCCCGCCGCGCCGGGCTGGCGTGGGCGGATCGCCCGGATGCGACCCGCCCGCGACCGGCGCTGACCGGGGCACGGGCGGCCCCCGCGAGCGTCAGACCAGCATCTTGCCCTCTTCCGAGATGATGTCGCCGATCTCGGCCCCGGTCTCGCCGAGGTAGTCGGACAGGATCATCTCGTTATGGGCCTTGCCCGACGGGATCATCGGGAAGCAGTTCTCCTTCTTGTCGACGACGCAGTCGAAGACCACCGGGCCGTCGTAATCGAGCATCTCGGCGATGGCCGCGTCGAGGTCGCCCGGCTTGTCGCAGCGGATGCCCTTGGCCCCGTAGGCTTCGGCCAGCTTGACGAAGTCCGGCAGGCTCTCCGAATAGCTCTGCGAGTAGCGCGAGCCGTGCAGCAGCTCCTGCCACTGGCGGACCATGCCCATGTACTCGTTGTTCAGGATGAAGATCTTCACCGGCAGGCGGTACTGAACCGCCGTGGACAGCTCCTGCATGTTCATCAGGATCGAAGCCTCGCCGGCGATGTCGATGACGAGACCCTGCGGGTGGGCGAGCTGCGTGACGATGGCCGCCGGCAGGCCGTAGCCCATGGTGCCGAGGCCGCCCGACGTCATCCAGCGGTTCGGCTCATCGAACTTGAAGTACTGCGCCGCCCACATCTGATGCTGGCCGACCTCCGTGGTGACGTAGGTCTCCCGGCCCTTGCACGCCTCGTAGAGGCGCTGGACCGCGTATTGCGGCTTGATGATCGTGCCCGAGGGCCAGTAGGCGAGGCAGTCCCGCGCCTTCCAGGTGCGGATCTTGGCCATCCACTCGTCGAACCGACTCTTGTCCGGCCGGGTCGGCAGGGCCTTCCAGGCGGCGAGCATGTCCTCCAGCACCGAGCCGCAATCGCCGACGATCCCGACATCGACCTTGACGACCTTGTTGATCGAGGAGGCGTCGATATCGATGTGGATC
>JAKONB010000472.1 GCA_022702195.1 Beijerinckiaceae bacterium
GAAGGCGCGCCCGGGACCAAGGCGGTGGAGCGGGAACCGATGGTCCGACGGCGTCTTGCCGTCCCGAAGGATGGGCGCCTGAAGCGTGTTGCGCGAAAAGGCCCCAGGCGGCAGACCGAGCGAACAAGAAAGAGTCGAGGAAACCCCATGCCGAAACAGGCCCTGGCGACGATGCTGCTCCTCGCCCTCCTGGGCGCGCCCGCCCTGGCGCAGCCGGCCCCCGGGGACGGACCGCCGCCGGCCCCCGAGAATCGGCCGCCGGAGACCCCCGCCGAACGGCAGAGGAACAACGCCGCCAAGCTCGCGGGACTGCTCGGTTTCGTGAATCAGTCCTGTCCGGATATCCAGTCCGACAAGGAGCGCTTCAAGACCGTGGTGGCGGGGCTCGGCGTCCCGTACGACGATCTCGCCCATGGCGACCTGCAACTGCGCGCTCGCGCCTATATGGAGATCTACGCCAAGGATACGGCCGCCAGCTGCGCCCGCGCCGTCACGAATTTCGGCGAGACCGGAACCACGATCCCCGGCCTGATCATCAAGCGCTGAGCGTGTGCCCGGCGCCGGCCTATGGTGATCGATGCGCGCACCGATACGGCTTGCGGTCCTCCGAAGCCATGTAACTGACATAGCCGCCGGAGGTCCGGCAGGCCGCCCCGAACGCATCGAGGTTCCACTTCTCGGCGAGGGCGAGGCTCAAGGGAACGAGCGTCACCAGGAGCAGGAATCCGGCCGTCAAACCGAGGACCCAGCCGCTTCCCCTCGGATGCGACGGAGGGGAGGGCCATTCCGGCGGCAAGGGCGCCAGGAAGGCGAGGGTCGTGAGTTCGAGATAGGCAGCCGCGCTCATAGCGCCCTTCCTTAGCTTCCGCCGCCCGCCGGGCGACCGGGATGTCCCGCGCACGACGATGATCGGGCGACGCTGCCGACGCCTCGCCCTGGGATCCACGCGCCTTATGTTCCCTTCCAGCAGAGGAGAACACACATGGCGATCACGTCAAACCGGGCGATGGACGAGGGCAAGGCCGCCAAGATGGCCGGCCAATCCGATTCCGCCAATCCGTATCCGGCCGGCTCACAGAACAGCGCCGACTGGCTCGAGGGCTACACCTACGACGAGACCGAACAGAACGTCGATCGGGACGAGAGCGGGTCTGAGCAGGTCAAGACCTTGTAGCACGCCTCCGCCGCCTTCGGGCTGGCCGGTTCGTCGCGAGACAATGCGGCGCGGAGGGGGAAAGGTGTTTTCGCGGGTTGCGGGGATCCTGTAAAATGTCGGCCCATGAAGACCGAATCCTCCCTTGCGGAGATCGCCGCGCTTAAGCGCCCGTTAGCCTCGATGGGCGAGGGTGCGGGTCGGTGTGGCGGCGGGCACCCGGCGCGGTTCGCGTGCCGGGTGCCCGCGAGTGTGGCGTATCCTGCGATGGCTCTGGGTGCCGGTATCGCGAACCGACGGCGTCGGCCTTGGGCCGGCCTTGGCGGGGCGCTGATCCTCTTCGGCGGTCTCCTCGTCGGCGGCGCGGCCGAGGCCGCGAAGGTGACGTCGATCAAAGGCAGCCAGGCGGGCCGCTATGGCCGCCTCGTGCTGACCTTCGACACCCGGGTGCCGGTGAAGACGCGCATGTCCGGTTCCGTGCTGGTGATCGCCTTCTCGCAGCCCAGCACCATGGTGTCCGAGCATATCGCGGCCGAGATGCCGGATTACGTCTCGGCGGTCCGGCGCGACCCCGACGGGACCGGCCTGCGCCTCGCTCTCCAGCAGCCCTACCGCCTCAACGTGCAGGAGGCGGGCGAGACAATCTTCATCGATCTGCTCCCCAACGATTGGAGCGGCTTGCCGCCGCCGCTGCCGCCGGAGGTCGTGGCCGACCTGTTCCGCCGCACCCAGGCTGCCGAAGCGGCCCTGCGCGCGGTCAAGCCGCCGGTCGAGCCGAAGCGCCTGGCGCTCGAACTCGCGCATTTGCCCACGCTCACGCGCCTGACCTTGCCGGCGCCGCTCTCGGCCGTGGCCCGGTTTGACACCGCCGGGGCCGCGACCCGTCTGACCGTGCCGGGGGCTTGGCGCATCGACGACATCGCCACGCGCGGCCGTCTCAAGCCCGCCATCGACGCCCTGTCGGTGGAGGGCGATGCCGAGGGAACGCGCCTCCTCGTGACTCCGGCCGCCGGTTACGAGATCCGAACCTTCCGGGACGAGGACGGAGTGACCATCGACGTGGCCCGCAAGCCCGGGCCGGACGCGAAACCCCAAGTGCAGGCCGAGAAGGCGCCCGAACGCGAGACCGCGACGAAGCCCGACCCGCAGAAGCCGGAGCAGTCCCGGACCGTCGCCGAAGCCCCCAGGAATGCCGGACGCGTCGCATCGGCCCCCCAGCCGTTGGTCCGCCCCTCCGGACCCGGCCTGCTCTTCCCGTTCCGCCAGCGGCCCGCCGCCGCCCTCTTCGAGCGCGCGGGGACCGCCACACTGGTCTTCGAGACCTCCGAGCCCGTCACGATCCCGGCCGGCGACCGCGTGTTCGAGCCCGTGGGGCAACCCGTCCGGTCGGGCCAGTTCGTCGCCCTGCGGTTCAAGGTACCGCGCGAGCGCCTGCTCGACCTGATCCCGGCCGGCCCCGACGCGGCGCCGACGGGCTGGGAGCTGGTGGCCGGCGAGGGCCTCGCCGCCAGCGACGGACTGTCGGCCACCCGCGTCACCGGGCCGAACGGCCGCATCTCCCTGGGCCTCCGGTTGCCCCATCCGGGCGGCGCCGGCTGGTTCGACCTCGATGGCGAGCGCATCGGCGTGGTGACCGGCTTCGGCCCGAACCCGGCCGGCATCCCCAAGCGTCAGGTCTTCGTGGATTTCGAATTGCTGCCGAGCCGGCAGGGCGTGGCGGTGCTGGCGAAGGCGGACGACCTCCTCGTGCGCCCCGACATCGACGGCGTCTCCATCAGCCGCGAGGGCGGCATGGCCGTGTCCGGGGTAGCGCACGGCGCCGAGCAGCCCCTGGGCGCGATCAACGGGCTCGTGGTGGAGCGCGGCCCTTGGGAGGCGTCGCGCCGCGGCAGCGCCCGCGACCTGTTCCGGGACCAGCTCGCCGCCGCCGCCGATGCCCCGCGCGCCCTGCGCGGCCCGCTGCGGCTGGTGCTCGCCAAGAGCCTCCTCGCCAACGGTCTCGGCATCGAAGCCATGAGTGCCCTGGAGGCGGCCTCGGCCGACGATCCGGTGATCGCGACGCAACGCGACGTTCCGCTTCTCACGGTCATCGCGCAGGCCATGATGGGCCGTGTCGTCGATGCGCGGAAGGGATTGGCGACAGACCTGCTCAGGGGCGACCCTGAGGCTCGGCTGTGGCAGGCTTACGTCGATGCCCTCGATGGCCGTTGGGTCGCCGCCGATACGGCGTTCCGTGAGACCGCCACGGTGCTCGAACGCTACCCGGACGACCTGCAGGCGACCCTGCGCACGGCGGCGGCCGAAGCGGCGGTGGAGACCGGCGATTGGGATTCCGCCAACCGCCAGATCATCGCCGCGGGGGCGCGGGCGAATGACCGCCTGACCCAGCAGCGCCTCGCCCTGTTGCGGGCGCGCATCG
Source organism: Beijerinckiaceae bacterium (assembly GCA_022702195.1). Taxonomy (GTDB): domain Bacteria; phylum Pseudomonadota; class Alphaproteobacteria; order Rhizobiales; family Beijerinckiaceae; genus Methylobacterium. The sequence continues at coordinate 3,573 of JAKONB010000472.1, forward strand.
ACGAGGTCACCGGCCAGACCGTGGCGGCGCTCGACGCCTACGAGAAGCTCGGAAACACCGCCGAGGCACCCGTCTCGATCGCGGCCCGTCTGCGCGGCGCGATCCTCGGCCAGGTGTCGGGCAAGCTGCCCGTCGACGAGGCCATCGAGCGCTTGGAGACGCTGGCGCAGATCTGGCACGGCGGCGACATCGCGCCCAAGGCGATCGGCGCCCTGGCGCAGCTCTATACGAAGGCCGGGCGTTGGCGTCAGGCCTTCCTGACCGCGCGGCGCGCCGATGCCCTCGGTCCGGATACACCGGTGGCCCGCAGCGTCCACGACGCGGCGCAGGCCCTGTTTGACGACCTCTTCCTGAGTGAGAAGGGCAAGGGCCTGTCCGGCGTCGAGGCGCTGGCCCTCTACTTCGACTTCAAGGATTTCGCGCCCGTCGGCCGGCGCGGTGACGAGATCGTCCGCCGCCTCGCCGATCAGCTGGTCGAGCTCGATCTCCTCGATCCGGCGGCGGAGCTGCTGCAACATCAGGTCGACCATCGCCTTACCGGGCCAGCGCGCTCAGGCGTCGCCACCCGCCTGGCGACGATCCAGTTGATGAACGGCATGCCGCTCAAGGCGTTGCAGGTCCTCGACGCGACCTATCTGCCCGAGCTGCCCGAGGATCTCCGTCGTGCCCGCACCCTGCTGCGGGCCCGCGCCTTGTCCGACCTGTCGCGCACCGACCTCGCCCTGGAGACGATCGACGAGGAGACGGGCGCCGATGCGGTGCGTCTGCGCGCCGATATCCTCTGGACCGGCCGCCGCTGGCGCGAGGCCGGCGAGGCGCATGAGGCGCTGGTGGGCGAGGCTTGGCGCGCGCGCGCCCCCCTCGACGATACCGCTCGGACCGACGTGCTGCGCAGCGCCATCGCGTATGGCCTCGCGGGAGAAACCCTCGGTCTCGAGCGTCTGCGCGCCAAGTTCGCCGGGCCGATGTCCGAGAGTGTCGATGCCCGGAGCTTCACCCTGCTGACGCAGCCGAACGCCGTGCGCACGCAGGGTTTCCGCGAGATCGCCCAGAAGGCCACCAGCGCAGAGACCCTGCAGGCCTTCCTCGCCGAGTACCGTAAGCGCTACCCGGACACCGCCGTGCCGGCCCCGGTCAAGCGCGATCCGGAGGCCCGCGCCGATGCGCCGGCCGGAGGCGCCCCGCCGGGGTGAAAACGTCGCGGCGAGCGTCCGTGAATTCCGTGCACAAACGCCGGAAGGCGCGCAACAAAACCGGGCCGCTCACGTTCTGGATTCAACCTCCAGCAACAGCCCGGTGCACCTTCGCGAGAAGGGCCGAAAGGTCTCCCTCATGCTCACGAACTCGACGTTCTCCAAGCCGGCCGGCAAGACCCATCTGGACATCCACGACCTGGAGCAGCGCTCCACCATGGCGAGCCGCCTTGGCGTCTCCGAGGACCGCCTGCGCAAGGCCGTGCGGATCGTGGGCACGCGCATCTCGACCCTCGCGAGCTACTTCGAGCGCTGATCCATCCGATCCGCTCCGCAGGACGACGAACGACACGAGGGGCGTCCGGACCGGGCGCCCCTCGTGTCGTTCAGCTGCCGTAACTCTGGACGAGGGAGCCGGCCACCAGGGTCCAGCCGTCCACGAGGACGAAGAAGATCAGCTTGAACGGCAGCGCCACGGTGGCGGGCGGGACCATCATCATGCCCACTGCCATCAGGATCGAGGCGACCACGAGGTCGATGATCAGGAAGGGGATGAACAGGAGGAACCCGATTTCGAAGGCGCGACGCAGCTCCGAGATCATGAAGGCCGGGGTGACGATCTCGATCCCGACCCCCTCGGGTCCGGACGGCGTCGGCACCTTGGCCATGTCGAGGAACAGCTTCAGGTCCTTCTCCCGGACATTGCGCAGCATGAAGGTCTTGAACGGGGCCGAGGCGCGCTCGAAGGCGACGCTCTGGGTGATCTGGCCGGCGATGAGCGGTTCGATTCCGGTGCGGTAGGCTTCGCGTCCGACGGGTGCCATCACGAACGCGGTGAGGAACAGGGCGAGGCTGGTGACCACCGCGTTGGGCGGCGCGCTCTGGGTGCCCAGAGCGGAACGCAGGATCGAGAGGACCACCACGATCCGGGTGAACGAGGTGGCCATGACCAGCACGGAGGGCGCCAGCGCCAGGACGGTGATGAGTGCGACGAGCTGAAGCGCCCGCTCGGTCACCCCACCGGCCCCGAGATCCATCGACAGACTCTGCGCCTGCGCGGAACCGACGAGGAGCACCGATGCCATGAGGGCGGCCAGTGCCGGGAGGAAGGGACACGGACGGAGTCGGATCATACGGTTTCCGGCGAGCCAGTTCGCGAGCGACGTCGGTCGACGGCGCCGCTGTCGCCCCCCTATGCACGGGCGGACGCGACATCGAAAGGGTTGACCGCCCCAAGACCAGCCGAACTCGTGTCATCCGAAACCCGGCTGATCCCTCCGGGAGACGCGAAATCCGGGTTCGCTCGGGCGCCGCACCGGTTGGGCTGATCCGGCCAATGTCGGGATTGCCGGAAGGCGGGATCAGTTCTTGCGGTCGAGCGGGCGCCCGAGCAGCCGGGCGAACTCGGCCTCGATCTCTTCCACCGAGAAGGGATTGGGCGAGGGCTGGGCCGGCTTGGCTGGGGCTGGAGGCTCGATGATCGGTTTTGGCGGAGGAGCCGGCTTCTCGGGCTCCCGTTCCGCAACCTCGACCTTGGGCGGGGGAGCGACGAAGACCGGCGCAGGCGGCTCTTCGGGGGCCGGCTCGGGCGGGACGTCCGGCGCGGTGAACGGAACGGGCTCGGGATCGTGGGCGGCGAACATCTCGTCCGGGTCGGCATTCGGTTCCGGTTCGGCCGGATGGTCCGGCCGAACCGGGCTCTCCGGGGGGGCGGCCATCGCGGCGGCCATCGGATCGACCGCGTTCGGCTCGGAATGGGGTTCGATCGCTGGCTGGGGCTCCGGGGGGGGCTCGACGGAGGCTGCGGGTTCGGCGCTGACGGACGCGACAAAGTTCGGCGCGAGATCGGGCTCGGTTCGCGGCGGTTGCGAGGACCGCACGGCGGCCGACGGCCGGCGCAAGGCCTCTTCGAGCTGCCGGGCCATATCGGAGAGGATTGCCGCGTCGATCTTGCGGGCCGCGGGAGGAGCGACGACGGACGGCGCGACCGGTGTCGCTTCCCCCTCGTGTCGTCCGCCCGGGATGTCGCTCGGCGGTGCCGCCGGCTCGGTGACCGGTTCGGCGGGTTCGTTCGCTTCCGCGGGCGCCTCGGCCTCGTCGGGGAGCCGGCCGCGCAACGCCGTGGCGCCGGGCACGAGATTGACCAAGGAGGGAGGGGAGCGGCGGATGGCACCAGCCAGGCGCGAGGCCGGACGACGCGGTGCCGGATTCTCGACCGGTTCGGGGACCGGCTCACCGGTCGCTCCAGATTCGCGCGGGATGACGATATCCGCGAGCGGGCGAACCGTGCTCGGAACCGGAACTTCCGAGCCAGGAGGCGGCGCCGGAACCACCACCGGCATCTCGAACGAGGGCTCGAGATAGGGCGCCGGCTTCGCCTCGTAGGCCGCTTGGGGCTCATAGCCTGGCGTGGACTCGTAGGCCGGCGCGGTTGCGAGGAGGGCGTCCGGATCCGGCAGATCTTCCGCGGGCAGGCGCGCGCCCATGGTGCGGTTGATGTTGCGCTCGATCACCACGTCGTTGGGGCCACCCACCAGCAGCAGATGCTCGACGTTGTCCCGACGCAAGAGGATGAGCTGCCGCTGCCGATCGAGCTCGTAGATGTCGACGATGCCCAGACGCGGCGGGCGCCCGCGCGCGCCTGCCTTCGACGAGAGGGTCATGCCCTTTCCGGTGAGGCGCCGGAACGCGAAGACGACGCCCGCCAGGATCAGGAAGATGACGACGAAAATGATGGCGAACTGGAGGGAGAACGATCCATCCGAGCTGAAGAACGATGACAAGACCGGGGTCTCTCACTTTTGGGGCGTCAGCCCTACGCAACACGCCGCCCTACTATCACGGCACCGCCGGGCACGGGCAATAACGTTAAGACCTCGTTAACAGCTCGTTTCAGCGGAAGCCGATCCCACCATTCGGTCGGGACTTAACCGAGCATTAACCATATGAGCGGCAGATTCTGCCCATCGCCTGGCACTTTCGACCGGGTGAGGGGGGCCGTGAGCCGTGTCCGTCACCGACTTGCCCATCCTCGCGATGCTGCGGACCCGGATGCAATGGCATCAGGGTCGCCAGAAGCTGCTCGCGGAGAACGTCGCCAACGCGGATATGCCCGGCTTCAAGCCGCGCGATCTTGCAAGCCCCGATCTCGGCGGCCGGGCCGACGGTCTGGTCCAGCCAGTCGGCGCGCGGCCGGGCACCGGCCTCGCGGTGACCTCATCCGCCCACATCGCTCTGTCGGGCGGCGCAGACGGTCCCGGTGCCGATCCGCGCAGGATCAAGGAATTCGAGGTCCGGCCCAGCGGTAACGGCGTCAATCTCGAGGACGAAATGATGAAGGCCGGCGACAATCAGGCCGATTATCAGCTCGCCGCCTCGCTTTACCAGAAGAGCCTGGAGACCTTGAAGATCGCGATCGGCAAACGCTGATCCTTCGTTGATACGCACCATTCGGAGAGCGCGCCGTGGACTTCCTGAAATCACTCACCACCGCCGCATCCGGCCTTAAGGTCCAGTCGGGCCGGATGCGGATCATCGCCGAGAACATCGCCAACGCGGATTCCGCGCCGGCGACGCCGGGCGGTGAACCCTACCGCCGCAAGATTCCGACCTTCAAAGCCCAAGTCGATCGCGAGACCGGGGCGGCCCTGCTCGAGAGCGGGCATGTTCGCCGGGACACCGCACCGTTCCGCACCAAGTACGACCCCGGCAATCCGAGTGCCGATGTCAGGGGTGAAGTGCGCATGCCCAACGTCAATGCGCTGATCGAGACCATGGACATGCGCGAGGCGCAGCGTTCCTACGAGGCCAACCTCAACATGGTCACGTCCACCCGCCGCATGGTCTCCAAGACCCTCGATATCCTCAAGGCCTAACCGCTCTTCGACGGAAAGATCCCGCTATGACGACCAATGCCTTCGCTGCCGGCACCTATGCGGCGATCCAGAACATCGGAGCCAAGGGTGGCGAGTCGAAGCTCGCCCCCGCTGCCGGGGGCTCCGGCTTCAACTTCTCATCCTTGCTCTCCTCCACCTTCGATGCGGTGGGGGAAGCCGGCCAGAAGGCCGATGTCCAGGCCCTCGCGGTCGCCGGCGGCAAGGCCAACGTGGTGGACGTCGTGACGGCGGTGGCCGAGAGCGAGACCGCGCTCCAGACCCTCGTCGCCGTGCGCGATCGGGTGATCTCCGCCTACGAGGAGATCATGCGGATGCAGATCTAGAGCGTCTTCCGCCGAGGTGGTTGCCGGTTCGGTTGAGGCCATCGCGATGCTCGACGAAGAGATTGTGCATCGTCCCGAACAGCCATCACCGGCTTTCGCCCCGAACGGAGTCAGACCAACGGCTCCACGCCCCGTCCCGGTTTCGAGCCTCGGGACGCCGCGCGACGACCGGGTTTCCCCCCGCCGTATCCCGCGGCCCCGCCCCCACCCCGATTGCTGTCATGACCGGTCTCGCCATCCTCGACGTCGCCC
>JAKONB010000544.1 GCA_022702195.1 Beijerinckiaceae bacterium
CGCCGCGCTGGTGGCGCCGTCGCCGAAAGAGACCACCCGCGCCCGTCCGGCCCCCCCCACGAGCACCAGCTTCGCCGCCCTGCCGCCCGAACCGCCGGCGCGGGAGCTTCCCGCGGCCCGCAAGAAGCCCGCGCCGGTGGCGGCTGCTCGCGTCAAGCCGGCGCCCGCCCAGGTCGCCACCGCGTCGGCCGAGGCCCCGAGCCGCGCCGCGCCGGAGCCGGAGGAGACCGAGGTGTTCGGCCTCAAGATGCCATCCCTGGCGCCCGCCGGCCGCAAGCTGGTCGAGGGCGTACAGGCGCTCGGCGACGCGGTCCGGGACCTGCCGGGCAAGTTCTGATGACGGCTTCGGAAGTAATGGCCGACTTTCGGGGCCGGACGACGCTGTGGGCGCGCATCATCGCCGGCCGACCGCCCGCAGCAGGACGTCCCGCACATGGACCACGCGGGGGTGCCTGAGAGCGGCCTTGTTCCAGGCGAGGAAGAGGGCATTGTCCGGCCCCGGCCTGGCAGTGGGCAATTCGACGAGGACGCCGCTCGTCAGCACCTCGGCGCAGAGATAATCCGGCAGCACCGTCCAGCCCGCTCCGGCGATCGCCATCCCCATGAGGATGCGCAGGTCGGGCGCGGTCGCGACGGCCTGCATGTCGGCGGTCTTGCCGAAAGCCGCCTCGAAGAAGGGTCGGATCAGCGCGAGATCCGCGTCGTAGGCGAGGCAGGGTAGGTCTGCGAGGAAGTCGGCCGAGATGACCCGTGCCTTCGTCCGCTCGGCGAGGGAGGGCGCGGCCACCAGCAGCAGCCGCTCGCGTCCCAGTTCCGCGAAGCCCAGTTCCCTGGGCTCCGGCGTCGAGGCGGTGACGCCGAGATCGGCATGGCCTTCGGCCAGCGCGCGATAGATGCGTTCGCGATTGCCAGTCTGAATGCGCAGGCGCGTCCCCCCGGCGATGAGCGGGGCGAGCGCCGGCGCGATCCGGGCGGAGAGATATTCGGCGGGTCCGGTCAGGTACACGGTGCCGGCCAGTTCGCCGGACCGGACCCGCGCCGCCGCCATCGTCGCTTCGAGACCGTCGAGATTGGCCGCAACCCGCTGGGCGAGATCGTCTGCCGCCGGGGTTGGCGAGACGCCGCGCGCCTGCCGTAGGAAGAGGGGTTTTCCGAGCATCGTCTCCAACGCCGCCAGATGGGCGGAGGCGGCCGGCTGGGTGATGCCGAGGCGCGCGGCGGCGCGGGTCAGCGATCCGGCCCGGTAGGTTTCGAGGAAGGTCCGCAGGAAGACCAGATCGTTCATCGGGCCGATGAGCCATAGGATATCCGATGACTGATAGCCCGACGGATGATTTCTGTCGCCGGCTTCACCGGGGCAGGTTCCTGCGCGGACAGGGAGCCAGCCGATGACGCAGCCAAGCCTTCCGACGATCGCGACCTCCGCCGCCGCCATAGGGAACCCGACCGAACCGACTGGGCTCTGGTCCTGCCGGAAACCCGCCTGGGCGAACGCGGTGCCGCGCATGAAGGCGCCGCCGACGCCCTGCCCCTCGCCATCGCCGAGGGACGATTCGTGACCGGGCAGAGCCCTTCCTCGTCGCAGATCACCGCCCAGCCGGTGATCGATCCGCGCGCCGCCCGCTGACCGCGTTCCCGGAGGTCGAATCCCATGGCCATATCATCAGGGCGGCCAATCCCGCCCGTCATCTACGTCTTCGCCCTCTCGGCCTTCGCGCTGGGCTTCACCGAATTTGTCACGATCGGCCTGGTGGCGGACATCGCCGCCGATCTGAAGGTGGATGTCGGCCGGGTGGGGGCGGCCGTCGCGGCCTACGCCATCGGGGCGACCCTCGGCGCGCCGATCCTGACGGCGCTCGCTGCGCCTTGGAGCCGCAAGCATCTCCTCATCGCGGCGATGCTGGTCTTCACCCTCGGCAACACCCTGGTCGGGCTGTCGGCCAGCCTCACGGCTCTGCTCGCCGCCCGCTTCGGATCGGGGCTGGGACACGGCGTCTTTCTCGCCGTCGCCTCCAGTGCCGCCACGCGGCTGGTGCCCCCGGAACGGGCCGGCAGCGCGGTCGCGGTGGTCTTCGGCGGCCTGACGCTGGCGCTCGCCTTCGGCGTCCCGCTCGGCACCTGGGCGGGCGGGATCTGGAGCTGGCAGGCGATCTTCATGGCCGTGGCCGCCTGCGGCGCGGTCGGCATCCTCGGCCTCGCCACCCTGATGCCGAACATCCAGGACGGCGGTACCACGCGCGATGCCCTCCACAACCTGATGGCTTTGCTCGACCGGCGGCTGCTCGGCGCTGCACTCATTACGGTGCTGGCCTATACCGGCTCGTTCTGCCTGTTCTCCTACATTGCGCCGCTGCTGATCCACGTCACCGGCATCGACCCCGGCCGGGTCGGCACGATGATGCTGGTCTATGGGTCCGCCGCCGCGATCGGCAACGTCGTCGGTGGCCGGATGACCGATCGGCTCGGACCGGACCGGGCGGTGAGGATCGTGCTGATCGGGCTGGCGCTGGTGCTCGCCACAATCGGGCTCCTGGACCGCTCGATGCCCGCCATGGCGGTGCTGGTGGCGGCGCTCGGGGCGCTGACCTATGCGGCCGTCCCGGCCCTGCAGGCCCGGGTGATCGGCATCGCCGAACGCCAGGCGCCCAAGGCCCTCGCCGCCGCCGCCGGCCTGAACATCGCCGGCTTCAACGCCGGCATCGCGCTGGGCGCGCTGATCGGCGGCGGGGTGATCGGCGCCTTCGGGCTGACGGCGACGGCACTCGTCGGTGCGGTGACGGCAAGCCTCGGCCTGGTGGCGCTTCGGATGCAGCGCCAGCGCTCGCATCGCTCTCGCGCCGATGCCGTGGGATGAGGCCAGGCGCCCGGCTACCGGCGCGGTCGTCCTCGGTCTCTTCGGAGGGCGGCCATGCCGCCGAGGAGGGGCCTGCCGGCGGAGCGAAGAGGGGCGGCTGGGGGCCATGCTGGCACCCCGGAGCGGATCGCTCAGGGCAATCCCTTCGGGCGCGGTCAGGCCGGGGTCGGGCGCACCACCTTGGGGCGGATGTCCATGGCGTTGCCGCGCCAGACGATGGCGCTCTGCATCCAGGCGCTCGCCCACAGGGCCGGGATGACGGCGTCGCGCACCAGGAAGGCGAGCAGGAGGCGGGGCGAGCGGTGCCAGCCCGCCCGACGGGCCAGGGCCAGTTCGGCCCCGTACCAGAGCGCGGCGAGGCCGATCAGCGCCAGGGCGAGGGACGGGCTCGGCGCGCAGGCCAGGGCGAGGCCGAAGGGCAGGACCGGGCCGGTGCCGATCTCGGGGGCGAAGAACAGCGGGAAGGTCACCCGGCGCAGGCGCGCCCAGCGCAATTGGCGCGACCACACGTCCCGGAACGAGCGGCGGCCGAGCGGCTGCTCGAACGGCGAGGCCACGAGATGGACCCGGGCGCCCGCCGCCCGCACCAGCTTGGTCGCCGCCGCATCCTCGGCGATCTCGGCAGCCAGGGCGCGGATGCCCCCGCGCGCTTCGAGGAACGGCTTGTGCCAGAGCATGCTCTTGCCCTGGGCGAAGCCGAGGCCCAGCGCCTCGCCGGCATATTGCCAGCGCGCCTGGAGGGTGTTGAGGAACGCGCATTCCAGCTCGGCCCCGAAATTGTGCGGGCGCGCACCGATGGGCGTCGAGCAGACGAGCCCCGTATCGGCGCGCCAGGGGGCCTGGAGCCGCTGCAGGTAGTCGGGCTGCATCAGCACGTTGGAATCGGCCAGCACCACCCAGTCGTGGCGGGCCGCCTCCCAGCCGCGCACGCAATTGTTGAGCTTCGGGTTGTCGCTGATCCGCTCGTCACCGACGATGAGGCGCGCCGGCACCTGCGGATGGGCCGCCATCAGGCGCTCCACCAGGGGGACGATGGGGTCGGTCCGGTCGGCCACGCAGAAGAGGATCTCGTAGGCGGGGTAATCCAGCCGGAAGCCGCGGGTCAGCATCTCCTCGCTGAAGGTCTCCAGGCCGCAGACCGGCCGTACCAGGGAGATTGGCGCGCCCTGCGGAAAGATCGAGGCGCCGGGCCGGCGTCCGATCCGGCTCGCCGCCAGGGCGAGGCTCGCCACATTGAGCAGCGTCAGGACCGCGCATAGCGACAGGGCGAGGAGCGTGCCGGTCTCGGCATTGTCCAGCATCCGCATCGACTCCACACTTCGAAAGGGCCCGTCGCCCGCGATGTCACGGGGCCTAACAGGCGTGCTGTTTCAGTCGTATGACAGTCGTCGGGCCGCCCCGGCCCCGCCTGGACGACGTGTGATCCCGCGACGATGACGGACTTCCCGTGACGCCCCCCATCGTCTTCCACCCGGCCTACGAGGCGAGCCTTCCGCAGGGGCACCGCTTCCCCATGCGCAAATACGGGCGGCTGGCCGAGATCCTGATCGCGCGCGGGCTGGCGCCGGAGGGGTTCGTGCGCCCCGAACCCGCCGATGCCGAGCTCCTCGCCGGGGTGCATGACCGCGCCTACGTGGAGTCCGTGCTGGCGCGGGCGGTGCCGGCCGCCACGGAACGGCTGATCGGCCTGCCGGTGGATGACGGCGTGGTCGCCCGTTCCCGCGCCTCGTGCGGGGGGACGCTGCTGGCCGCGCGCCTCGCCCTGGTTCAGGGGCTGGCCGGAAGCGCGGCGGGGGGCAGCCACCATGCGCGGCGCGAGACCGGGGCCGGCTTCTGCATCTTCAACGACGTGGCCGTCGCGGCCCGCGCCCTCCAGCGCGAGGGCACGATCGGTCGCGCCCTGGTGATTGATTGCGACGTCCATCAGGGCGACGGCACCGCCGATTGCCTGGCCACCAATCCCGACCTGTTCACCCTGTCTCTGCACGCCGAGAAGAACTACCCGACCCACAAGATCGCCGGGGACCGCGACGTCGGCCTGCCCGACGGCCTCGACGATGCCGGCTATCTCGACGTCCTGGCGGGCCATGTCGGCCCCCTGCTCGACGCGCTGGCCCCCGACCTCGTCTTCTACAATGCCGGCGTCGATCCGCATCGCGACGACCGGCTCGGCCGTCTCGCCCTCACCGATGCCGGGCTGGCCGCCCGCGAGCGCCTCGTGATCGGCGCGGCCAGGAGCCGGGGCATCCCCCTCGTGGCGGTGATCGGCGGCGGCTATTCCGCCGACATCGACGCGCTCGCTGCCCGCCATGCCCTGGTCTTCGCGGCGATGGCGGCGGCGTGAGCCCCTCAGGCGCCCGGCAGAGTTCGCGCCGCGCGCTCCAGTGCGTCGAAGGTCGAGTCCAGTTCGTCGTCCTCGAGGCTGTGGAAGCCCAGGGTGCGCGACAGCATCAGGCCGAGGATCGCGAACAGCAGAACCCGGCCCTCGCCGGGGCTCTGGGCCACCGCCTCCATGGTGGCGAGCCGGCTCTTCAGGAAGGTGCCGAATCCGGAGCAGATGTCCGGGCTCTCGGCGGTGGCCAGCAGGAGGGCGCGGGGGAAACCATCCTCCTCCGCGTAGGTCCGGCGCGCATGGGCGATCATCGCCAGCGGCACGGCGGCCGGGCCGGGCGATTGTTGCGCCTCCGCCGCCGCGATCTCCGCCTCCATCCGGGCGACCTTGCGATCCGCCAGGGCGGAGATCAGCGCGTCCTTCGAGGCGTAATGGTGCAGCACGCCCCCCTTGCTCAGGGAGGCTTCGGCGGCGACGGCATCGATGGTCAGAGTCCGGGTGCCCGAGCGCCGGACCAGGCGCTCGGCGGCGTCCAGGATGATCTCGGGCCGGTCCTCCCGGCGTGTGCGTGCCTTGCTCATCACAATCCCCCGGACCGTCCCACCATAAAAACCGTCTGGACGGTCGGTAAGATGACAGATATGGATGTCGGCCGATAGGGACGGAATGGGGCGTTGGCGCCATGGGCGGGGTGATCACCTTTCGGAGGAGCCGGGCGGAGCATCCGCCCTCTGCCGGGCCGGCGTTGATCGCGGTTCTGACCGCCCTGAGCCTGCTGGCTCCCGCCGGTCCCGCACCGGCCGCGGACGAATCGAACGCCCATCTCGCCCTGGTCCGGACGGCTTTGGCGCAGCGGAGCGCCATCGCCTCCGACCTGATCTTCACCGGCGACATCCAGGCCCAGTCCCAGGTCAACGTCGCGTTCCGCACCAACGGCAAGATCGCCGCGCGCCTCGTCGAAGTGGGTGACCATGTCCGCGCCGATCAGGTGCTGGCCCGGCTCGATCCGCAGGAGCAGCGCGCCAACCTCGCCAATGCCCAGGCGGCGCTCACCTCGGCCGAGGCTCTGCTGACCCAGGCCAAGATCGCGTTCAAGCGACAGGAAACCCTGATGGCCAGCGGCTACACCACGCGGCCGAGCTTCGACGATGCCGAGCAGCAATTGCGCACCACCCAGGCCTCGGTGGATTCGGCCAAGGCGGCCCTCGGCACCGCCGAGGAGCAATTCTCCTATACCGACCTCAAGGCCGGGGTGAACGGCATCGTCCTGTCCCGCACCTTCGAGATCGGCCAGGTGGTCCAGGCCGGCCAGACCGTGATGACCATGGCGGAGGACGGCCCGCGCGACGCGGTGTTCAACGTGTTCGAGGCGGTGCTGGCCAACCCGCCCAAGAGCAAGTCCGTGACCATCGTCCTGCAGGACGATCCGGCCGTGAGGACGGTGGGGGCGGTGCGGGAAATCTCCCCCAGCGTCGACGCCGCCTCCGGCACCGTGCGGGTCAAGGTCGGCCTCAAGGACACGCCCGCCGCCATGACCCTCGGGGCGGTGGTGATCGGCACCGGCACGTTCCAGCCGCGCGAGGCCATCGTCCTGCCCTGGTCGGCCCTCTACCGCTGGGAGAACGGCCCGGCGGTCTGGGTGCGCGATCCGGCCGACGGCACGGTGAAGCCCCGTCCGGTGACCATCGAGCGCTACGGACCCGACACCATCGCCCTGTCGGGGGGCGTCGCGCCGGGGGAAGAGGTGGTGATCGCCGGCATCCAGCTCCTGCGTCCCGGGCAGAAGGTGGCCGTCGCCCAGGTCGTCGACGCCCCCAAGATGGTCAATTCCGCCAAGACCGGCGAGGCCGTCCGATGATCCGTGCCATCGCCCGCGCGCCCGCCCTCGCGGCGCTGCTCCTCGTCCCGCTGCTGGGGGCCTGCCAGCAGGAAGAGACGGCCCCGCCGGCGCCGATCCGCCCGGTCCTGACCCTCACGGCCAGGCCGGTGACGAGCGAGACCTTCGGTCCCTTCGCCGGGATCGTGGCGCCGCGCTACCAATCCGAGATCGGCTTCCAGATCGCCGGCCGCATGGTCGCCCGCGACGTGACGGTGGGGGACGTGGTCAAGAAGGGCCAGCGCATCGCCGCCCTCGACCCGGTGGTGACCCGCTTCGCCCTGGCCCGGGCCGAGGCGGACCTCGCCGATGCCGAGGGCCAGGCCGAGAACGCCACCGCCACCGAGGCGCGCCGCCGCCGGCTGCTCCAGGGCGGCAACGTCACCCAGGCCCAGCTCGACGGCGCGGTGGCGAGCCGCGACACGGCTCTGGCCCGCCTCGCCCAGGCCAAGGCGAACCTGCAGAAGGCCCGGGACCAGATGGGCTATACCGAGCTGCACGCCGATTTCGACGGGGTGGTCACCGTGCGCAACGCCGAGGTCGGGCAGGTGCTCAGCGCCGGCCAGACCGTGGCGACCCTTGCCCGGCCCGAGGAGCGCGAGGCGGTGGTCGACATCCCCGAGAATCTGGCCGGGGCGATGCCCAAGGACGCGGAATTCACGGTGTCGCTCCAGAGCGCCCCGGACGTGACCGCCAAGGCCAGGGTCCGCGAGATCGCCCCCTTCGCCGATGCCACCACCCGCGCCCGCCGCATCCGCATGACGCTGATCGACGCCTCGCCGGCCTTCCGCCTCGGCTCGACCCTCACCGTGCTGCTGTCGCGGCCCCTGCCGTCGCGCTTCCTGCTTCCCGCCACGGTCCTGCTCACGCAGGACGGGCGCGACATGGTCTGGATCGTGGCCCCGGATGGGAAGAGCGTGGTGCGCCGGGCCGTCACGGTGGCCGAGCGGACTCCCGACCGCGTCACGATCACCGAGGGGATCGCCCCCGGCGACCGGGTGGTGACCGCCGGAATCCACTCCCTGAGCGAGGGTCAGGCGGTGCGCCTGACCGACAAGACCTCCTGATTCGAAGATCTGCTGATTCACCGCACCGCGACCGTCCCGCCGCCGGTCGCCCGCGATCCTGAGACACGCGAGAGCCTTTCGTGAAGTCCTTCAATCTCTCCGAATGGGCGCTGGAGCATCGCTCCTTCGTCTGGTTCCTCATGCTGGTCTCGGTGGTGGCGGGGTTCCTCGCCTACGAGCGGCTCGGCCGCGAGGAAGATCCGCCCTTCGCCATCAAGACGATGATCGTGCAGGCCCGCTGGCCCGGCGCCACGATCGGCGACACCCTCGATCAGGTCACCGAGCGGATCGAGAAGGAGCTCCAGCAGATCGACGCGGTGGATTTCAGCCGCAGCTACACCACGCCGGGCCAGGCGACGGTGTTCGTGCAGCTGCGCGAGACCACACCGCCCAAGACCATTCCGGCGATCTTCTACCAGGTGCGCAAGCGCATCGGCGACATCCAGGGCACCTTCCCGCAGGGGATGCAGGGGCCGTTCTTCAACGACGAGTTCGGCGACGTGTTCGGCAACGTCTACGCCTTCACGGCGGACGGGGTGAGCCTGCGCCAGCTGCGCGACTACGTGGAGCGGGTCCGCGCCGAGGTGAAGAAGGTGCCGAGCGCCGGCAAGATGCAGCTCCTGGGGGCGCAGGACGAGGTGATCTACCTCGACTTCTCCACCCGCAAGCTCGCCGGCCTCGGCCTCGACCTCAATTCCGTGGTCAAGACGCTGCAATCGCAGAACGCCATCGCGCCGTCCGGCGTGATCCAGGCGGGGCCTGAGCGGATCTCCGTGCGGGTCGGCGGCCAGTTCGTCTCGGAGGAGAGCCTGCGCGCCGTGAACCTCCGGGTGAACGACCGGTTCTTCCGTCTCTCCGACGTGGCGACGATCTCGCGCGGCTTCACCGATCCGCCCACCGACCTGTTCCGCTTCAACGGCCAGCCGGCGATCGGTCTGGCCATCGCCATGCAGCCCTCGGGCAACCTCCTGACCTTCGGCCACGACCTCAAGGCCAAGATGCGCAAGCTCGAGGGCGAGCTGCCCGTGGGGGTGGGCATCCACCTCGTCTCGGATCAGCCCAAGATCGTCGAGGAGGCGGTGGGCGGTTTCACCAAGGCGCTGGTGGAGGCCGTGGTCATCGTGCTGGCGGTGAGCTTCATCAGCCTCGGGTGGCGCGCCGGCCTCGTGGTGTCGCTGTCGATCCCGCTCGTGCTCGCCATCGTGTTCGTGGTGATGCAGATCATGGGCGTCACGCTCCAGCGCATCTCGCTGGGCGCGCTCATCATCGCGCTCGGCCTGCTGGTGGACGACGCGATGATCACCGTGGAGATGATGGTGGCGCGGCTGGAGGCCGGCGACACGCTCAAGAAGGCGGCGACCTTCGCCTACACCTCCACCGCCTTCCCGATGCTGACGGGCACCCTCGTCACCGTGGCGGGCTTCCTGCCCATCGGCTTCAACGGCTCCTCGGCGGGCGAGTACACCTACTCGCTGTTCGTGGTCATCGCCGCCTCGCTCCTGGTCTCCTGGGTGGTGGCGGTCCTGTTCGCGCCGCTCATCGGCGTGAAGCTGCTGCCGGCGCAGATGAAGCACGTGGATCACAGCCAGCCCGGCCGGCTGATGCGCCTGTTCACCGGCCTGCTGCTCGGCGCCATGCGCTGGCGCTGGGTCACGGTGGCGGCCTGCGTCGGGATGCTCGCCGTCGCCATCGTCGGGATGTGCCATGTCCAGCAGCAATTCTTCCCGGCCTCCGACCGGCCGGAGCTGCTCGTGGACATGACGCTGCCGCAGAATGCCAGCATCGCCGAGACCAAGGCCCAGATGGATCGGTTCGAGGCGACCCTGGTGGGGGACCCGGAGATCAACCGCTGGTCCTCCTATGTCGGCCAGGGCGCGGTTCGCTTCTACCTCCCCCTCGACCAGCAGCTCGGCAACGCCTTCTTCGGGCAGATCATCATCGAGACGACGTCCATCGCGGCGCGCGAGCGCATGAAGGTGAAGCTGGACAAGCTCGCCCGCGAGCAATTCGTCGGCACCGATTTCCTGATTCACTCCCTCGATCTCGGCCCCCCGGTGGGCCGCCCGGTCCAGTACCGCCTCAGCGGCCCGGACCTTCAGACCCTGCGCGGACACGCTCTGAATCTCGCCAACATCGTCGGCGCCAACCCGCATCTCGATGTGCCGACCTTCGATTGGAACGAGCCCGGCAAGGTGCTGAAGGTCGACATCATCCAGGACAAGGCCCGCCAGCTCGGCGTGACCTCGGAGGACATCGCCGGCATCCTCAACGGCATCGTCGGCGGCCGGGCCATCACTCAGGTCCGGGACGCGATCTACCTCGTCAACGTGGTCGGCCGCGCCCAGGCGGTGGAGCGCACCTCGCTCGACACGCTCCAGAGCCTCCAGGTGCCCTTGGCCAATGGCAGCGTGGTGCCGCTGCTGGCCTTCGCCACCGTGAGCTACGAGCTCGAACAGCCCATCGTCTGGCGGCGCGATCGCCTGCCCACCATCACCGTGCGCGCCTCCATCGCCGACACGGTGCAGCCCCAGACCGTGGTGACCCAGCTCGAGCCCGCCGTCACCGCCTTCGCCACGTCGCTGCCGGACGGCTACACCCTGGCGGTGGGCGGCGCGGTGGAGGAGAGCGCCAAGGGCCAGGGTCCGATCGCCGCCGTAGCCCCGGTGATGCTGCTGACCATGGCGGTGTTCCTGATGATCCAGCTCCAGAGCTTCCAGAAGCTCTTCCTCGTGGCCAGCGTGGCGCCGCTGGGGATCATCGGCGTGGCGGCGGCGCTCCTGCTGTTCGACAAGCCCATGGGCTTCGTCGCCATCCTGGGCGTGCTGGCGCTCATCGGCATCATCGTGCGCAACTCGGTGATCCTGGTGACCCAGATCGACGAGTACGAGCGCGACGGGCTCGCCCCCTGGGACGCCGTGGTGGACGCCACCTGCCACCGCATGCGGCCGATCCTGCTCACCGCCGCGGCGGCGAGCTTCGGCCTCATCCCCATCGCCCGCGAGGTGTTCTGGGGTCCGATGGCCTATGCGATGATCGGCGGCATCCTGGCGGCGACCTTCCTGACCCTGTTCTTCCTGCCCGCCCTCTATGTCGGCTGGTACCGGATCAAGGCCCCGCCGAAGGGTGCGCCGCGCAAGATGCACGGGGCCGACGGGCAGGTGCACGCCGCGTGATCCGGCCGTCCAATCGACCGGAGCGGACAGTGAGATCGGCCAGCCCGCGGGGTGGTCGAGCAAGACCCACATCGGCTTGTCCCAGCGGGATCGACCGGATTCGGAATCCTCACGGGGCCGGGCAGAGCAGCGGCTCGAGGGCACGCTGGGCCTGGCGGTAGCGGGCGAGGTGGACGTCGTCGCGCAGGGCGCCGGGCAGCGCGTAGCCGCTCGTCCCGTCGCGCAGGGCGGCGAAGGGGTCCGCGAAGGTGCAGCCGAGCCGGCCGCACAGGTCGCGCAGGCGCCGCGAGAAGAGTTCGACCGCCTCCGCGTCGAGGCGGTCGCCCACCGCCCGGCCGATGGGCGGGACGGCCGTGACCACCACCCGGTCGCTCACCCGCCCGAGGTCGCGCACGATGCCCTCCACCGTGGCGGCGAAGCGGGCCAGACCGGCCTCCGAGGCGGGCGCGTTCTTCCGCTTGAGGTCGTTGGTGCCGATGGTGAGGATCGCCATGCGGGCGCGCACCGGCACCGTCAGCCGGGGAAACAAAGCGGCGTAGATCGCGGCGGTGGCCCCGCCCAGGCCGGCATTGACCACCTCCCGCCCGCAGAGGCGCTGGGCCGCGCCCTGGAACTCCGCGTGGGAATCCCCCGCCACCAGGACGTAGTCCGGCGGCGCCTCCGTGAGCTGGACCTGCACGGCGACGAGGCGGTTCAGCCCGTAGAGCCCCGGGGTGAGCGACGCGGCCGGCCGGGCGAACCACCCGATGGCCGCCCCGGCGCCGATGAGCAGCACCGCGCCGAGCCCCATTCGCAGTGGCGGCCTCATGGGTTGCCGGCGCGATCGATGGTGGCGCCGGGGCGCGAATCGGTGGTGGCGTAATACGGCTTGATGTCGAGGAGTGGGGTGCCGTCGATGCAGTCGAGTCCGCGTACCGAGACCCGGCCCCCGTCGATGCCGAGCCGCTCCACCACCGACAGGGCGATGGGGTTGGGGCGCGCCGGCGAGCGCAGCGAGAAGGTGCCGCGCGGACCCGGGGCGTGGCGCGGCTGCTGGAGGACGAGGTCGCGGGCCGCCCGGTCCATCCAGTAGAGCACGAT
>JAKONB010000563.1 GCA_022702195.1 Beijerinckiaceae bacterium
ACAGCACGTAGAGCATCGCCTCGACGACGCTCTCCGACCAGGCGGTCTGCTTGTAGGGCAGCAGGAACAGCAGATCGATGTCCGAGCCCGGCGCCATCGTTCCGCGCCCGTAGCCCCCCGTGGCCACCACGGCGAGCTGCTCGCCGGTGGACGGGTTGTCGTTGGGATAGAGCCGCCACACCACCGCATCGTGGATGGTGCGGATTACCGCGTCGGTGAGGTTGCTGAGGCGCCGGGCGCAGGCGAGGCCGTCGCGCTCCTCGATGAGCCGGGCCTCGGCATCGGCGCGGCCCTGTTCGATCACCCGTTTCAGCTCCGGCACCAGGACCGCGCGCAGGCGCGTCGCCTCGCGCGCGTCGCGGTCGAGGGTCTGGAGAATTTCGGCGAGGGCGGCGGCGGCGTCGAACATGGTCAACCCCGTTAGCATGTTGGCGGATCGGCGCCAGGGGCCTCGCCGCCCGGCGGCCCGGCGGCGGGCGACGGGAACGCCGATGACCCCATGATTCCGGGGTGCCGCGATCCCTGGCCGCGATCCCTGGCCGCGACCGGGCTGGCGCGATAGGATCGGGCCAATCAACAACAGGCCCGAGGACATGCCAATGGATTCCACGACCCTGCGCACGCTCCAGGCGCCGCTCAAGGACCGCTATCGCGACGCGCCCGATTCCGCCGTGATCACCCTGAAGGCCAGGGGCAGCCTCGACGACACCGGCATCGCCTGCAAGGTCGAGACCGGGCGGGCGCTCGCGGTGGCCGGGCTGCATCCGGCCACCGGCGGCTCGGGGGCGGAGCTCTGCTCGGGCGACATGCTGCTTGAGGCGCTGGTGGCCTGCGCCGGGGTGACCCTGAAGGCGGTGGCCACCGCCCTCGAGATCGAGCTGCGCGCCGGCACGGTGAGCGCCGAGGGCGATCTCGATTTTCGCGGAACGCTGGGGGTCGACAAGGGGGCGCCCGTGGGCTTCCGGGCGATCCGCCTCGGCTTCTCCCTCGACACGGACGCGCCACAGGACAAGCTCGATCAGCTCCTCAAGCTGACCGAGCGCTATTGCGTGGTCTTCCAGACCCTCAACCACAAGCCGGAGCTGTCGGTCTCCGCCGCCCGGGGCTAATTCGGCCGTCCCGGCCAACGCACGGCGCCGACCGCCCTATCTCCTGAATCATCATGATGATTTTCGAGTGGATCGTCGGCGTCCTGTTCGGCGCCGTCCTGTTGGCCGCCTTCGCCCGGCGGGTGGGGGCGCCCTATCCGGTGTTCCTCGCCCTGGGGGGGATCGGGCTCGCCTTCGTGCCGGCGGTGCCCAACCTCGTCCTCGATCCCGATCTCGCCCTGGCCCTGTTCCTCGCGCCGGTGCTGCTCGATGCCGGCTACGACACCTCGGTGCGCGACCTGCGCGACAATTGGCGGCCCATCGCCGGCCTCGCCTTCGGCGCGGTGGTGGCCACCACCCTGGCGGTGGCGCTGCTGGTCAAGCTCCTCGTGCCCGACATGCCCATCGCGGCGGCGATCGTGCTCGGCGCCATCGTGGCGCCGCCGGACGCGGTGGCGGCGCTGTCGGTGCTGCGCCACGTGGACCTGCCGCACCGCCTCACCACGATCCTGCGGGGCGAGAGCCTGCTCAACGATGCGGGATCTCTCTTGATCTACCGCCTCGGGGTCGGGGCCGCCATGACGGGCACCTTCTCGGTCTCCGAGATCGCCCCGACCTTCCTGGTGGGCATCGTCGGCAGCCTCGTGGCCGGCCCGGTCCTGGCGCTGGCCTACACCGTCGCCATGCGGCCGATCCGCGACGCGCCGAGCGCCATCGTCCTGCAATTCGTGGCCGCCTTCGGCATCTGGATCGGCGCCGAGCACCTCTACCTCTCGGGCGTGCTGACGGTCGTCACCTTCGCCATCACCGTGGCCCGGTTCTCCCCCGGCCTCACGCCGCCGCGCAATCGCATCGTTTCCTACGCGGTCTGGGACACGGCGGTGTTCGTGCTGAACGTGCTCGCCTTCGTGCTCATCGGCTTGCAGATCGGGCCGATCCTGGAGCGGCTCACCACCGAGCAGCGGATCTCCTACGCGCTGGTGGGCGCGGCCGTCTTCCTCACCGTGGTGGTGGTGCGCCTGGTCTGGGTGCTGTCGGCCAGCCATTTCGCCCGCTTCGATACGCAGGGACGCAACCCCGGCGACCGCGGCCTCGGCGCCGGCCTTGCGGTCGCCTGGTCCGGCATGCGCGGCATCGTCACCATCGCCACGGCCCTGGCGCTGCCCGAGGGCGATCCGGGCTTTCCCTACCGGGATCTCGTCGTGCTCACGGCCTTCTGCGTGATCATCGGCACGCTGACGATTCAGGGGCTGACCCTGCGCCCGCTCCTCGCCCATCTGGGCCTGGAGGACGACGATCCGGTCGGCCGCGAGGTCGGCCACGGGCGCACGCAGGCCTACGCCGCCGCGCTCAAGAGCCTGGAGGGCGAGCCGGACGCCGCCGCCGAGACCCTGCGCACGGAGTTCCGCACCGCCCTCGAACAGGCCGAGACCCAGGAGAACGGCTTCGCCTCCGAGACGCTGCCCGCCGACGTGTTCCGGCGCGGGGCCATCGAGGCCGCCCGCGACCGGGTTCTGGCCCTGCGCCGCACGGGGGAGATCGGCGACGACGCCTATTACATCCTCGAGGAGGAGTTCGACTGGGCCGAGCTGAACGCGACCCCGCGGGCGGAGAGCTGACGGTCCGCTCGCCTTCTCGCCGAGGGGGGCGCGCCTCGTCGGGCGCTGCGATCGGCTCGCGGCGAAGACGGCCGCCGGGCCGGCTTTGAAAAGACGCGCGCGTCACAGGATAGCCACATCGCGCTGCGATGCGATGGTCCGTAGGGTCTTGGAAACAGACACGAAAGCCTGGTCGTCGACCCGCGATGTTCCGACGCCCGGCCCAGGCGATCCCTCACGGTGAGGCCCGCCCCCTTCCGGACACGGCTCGGGTCCTGGCGACCACCTGTATGTCCCGACCGCCCGGCGGCGGTCGGCAAACCCCTTCGAGGTTCGTATGTCCCCGTTCAAGCCGGCGCTCGTCGCCCTCGCCCTCGTCGCCCTACCGTTCGCGGCCAGGGCCGAGCAATCCCCCGCCCGCGAGGCGCTGAAGCGCTCCTGCACCGGCGATTACATGGAGCATTGCAGCGAGCACGCCCCCGGCTCGCCGGAGCTCGAGGCCTGTTTTCGCATCAACATGAAGAAGCTGTCCCCCGGCTGCGCCGCGGCGATCACCGCCTACAAGCGGGAGCAGAAGACGCCGCGTCAGATGTCCGAGGCGCGCTGAACGTCGTCCCGACCCGGTTCAGGCGCCGCGACCGGCGCCGACCCGGGCCTCAATGGCATCCCACACCGAGACCGCGAGGTCGGGGCCGCCCAGGCGCTTGATCGCCCGGATGCCGGTGGGGGAGGTGACGTTGATCTCAGTGAGGTCGCCGTCGATCACGTCGATGCCGACCAGGATCAGCCCCCGGCGCTTCAATTCCGGTCCGATCGTCGCGCAGATCTCGCGCTCCCGCTCCGTCAGGTCGGAGGGGGCCGCGGCACCGCCCCGCACCATGTTCGAGCGGATGTCGTTGAGGGC
>JAKONB010000037.1 GCA_022702195.1 Beijerinckiaceae bacterium
GCCGCCACGTTCTTGCCGCGATCAATGCGTGCCGCCGCCGGCGGCGGCTTGCGCGGTCCCGGCGCGCGGGCGGGTGGTGCGCTGCTCGATGCGCTTCTCGCGCACGCCCACGTCGACGATCCGCTTCACGAAGATCCCGGGCGTGTGGATCGTGTCCGGGTCGATCTCGCCCGGCCGCACCAGGTGCTCCACCTGCGCCACCGTCACGGCGGCGGCGGTGGCCATCATCGGGTTGAAGTTGCGCGCGGTCATCCGGTAGCGCAGGTTGCCCTCGGTATCGCCCGTATGGGCGTGCACGATGGCCAGATCCGCGAACAGGCCGCGCTCCATCACGTAATCCTCGCCGTCGAACGCCCGCACCTCCTTGCCCTCGGCCACCTTGGTGCCGACGCCGGTCTTGGTGAAGAAGGCCGGGATGCCGGCCCCGCCCGCGCGGATGCGCTCGGCCAGCGTCCCCTGCGGGTTGAACTCGATCTCCAGCTCGCCGCCGAGATACTGCCGGGCGAATTCCTTGTTCTCGCCGACATAGGACGAGATCATCTTGCGCACCTGACGGGTGTCCAGCAGCTTGCCCAGCCCGACCCCGTCGATCCCGGCATTGTTCGAGATCACCGTCAGACCCTTCACCCCGGATTCGCGGATCGCCTCGATCAGTTCGTCCGGAATGCCGCACAGGCCGAACCCCCCGGCCATCACCGTGATGTCGTCCCGCAGCAGCCCCGCAAGGGCCGCCGTCGCGTCGGAATATACCTTCTTCATCACAGCGTCCTTCCCGAAAGCGCGCCCGGACCCGCGAGGGAGTCCGAAGGCGCCACACTTGACCGCTCGCATGCCCGGTTCGGATCTTCGCGGGTCTTGTCGCCCTTGTCCGCTGTCCATCTCTGCACGAGCGCTTCGACCTCCGTCTGTGCTCCATGCTGGCCCGTGCCCGCAAGGGTGGAAACCCGGTTCCGCCGTGGACGAGGCCGGGCTGTCACCCGCTTGCGGGGAGACAACGCCGTCCGCGAGGGCTATCAGGGAGTTCCTCGTTGATTGACGCGTGGTTGGGGGCCGCGTTCAGTTGCGATCTCACGGAACGATCGCAGCCCCATCCGCCCGGAGTGCAATGTCGCCGCGCCGCCTGCTTCCCGTCTTCGCGTCCGGTGCGCTGGTGTCCCTGCTCGCCTGCGCCTGCATCCCCTGGTCGGTGGCGACACCGGGCCTGGCCAACCGCGTGGCGCGCGAGTTCCAGCGCTCCTACGGCGTGGCGATGCGGGTGCGGGGCCGGACGGAGATCGCGCTGCTGCCCCTGCCCCGCCTCGGCTTCTCCGACGTGCGGCTCGAATCCGGGGCGCGGGACGGCCCGGTTCTGGCCGAGGGCGGCACGCTCTCGCTGCAACTCAACCTGATGGCGCTCCTCGGCGGGCGGATCGACATCAACACCCTGTCCCTCGACGGGGCGCAGGTGCATCTGCCGGTGGCCGAGGACGATCAGCGCTGGGCCGAACCCCTGGCCCGGATCGGCGGCCGGCTGGCGACTGAGGGCGCCTCGCATCCGCGCCGGGTCAGCCTCTCGCGGGTCACCGTCACCGGATGCGATCCGCGCAACGGGACGCCGCAGGTCGCCCGGTCCGTGGATGTCCTCCTATCCTGGCCGCTGTGGAGCGACCGCGCCAATCTGGCGGGGGGCTTCACCTGGAACGACGCTCCGGCGCGCTTCGCCCTGACCGGTCTGCGCCTGCGGGATCTGATCGCCGGCGCGGCGAGCCCGTTCGCCGCCACCGCCGAATGGCCGGCGGGGGACCTGTCTGCGGAGGGGACGGGGCAACTCGGCGGCGGCCTCACCCTCACCGGGCGCGGCGCACTGCGCACCCGCTCGCTGCCCGAGACCCTGGCCTGGGCCGGAGGCGACGTCGCCCTCTCGCCGTTCATCGAGCGCTTCGGCCTCGACGGCAGCTTCGCGTTCGCTGACGGCACCGTGATGCTGCCCACCGTCCGGGTCACGGCCGGCAGCAACCTGCTGGAGGGGGCGGGCTCGGTGAGCTTCGGCGAGGGGCGGCCCTCGGTCCAGGCGACGCTGGCCGCCGAGAGCCTCAACCTCGCGCCGCTGGTGGGGAGCCTGATGCGCCTGTTCGGGTCCGACCGGCCCGATGGCGGCGACGCGCCCGAACCGGGGGGGAGCGTCGCCCTGCGGCCGCTCACGGGGGGCGACCTCGACCTGCGGATCTCGTCCGGCGGGGGCAGCCTCGGCCCCCTGCTGTTCGACGATCTCGCCGCCAGCGTGCTGGTGCGCCAGGGCAACATCGAGGCTTCCCTCAACCGGGCACGACTCGGGAACGGGACCGTCAAGGGGCGCCTGATCCTCGCCGCGAACGCGGCCGATGCCGAGCGGACGGAGCTGCGGGCGCAAGGCTCCTTCGACGGCCTCGATCTCGGCGAGGTCCTGGCCGGTCTCGGACAGGACCGCTGGATGATGGGCGAGGCTCAGGGGCAGGTTCTGGTGGAGGCGGGCGGACGCGACGCGGCCTCCCTCCTCGGGCACGTCACCGGCCATGCGGGCTTCACCGTCGAGGGCGGTGCCCTCCTCGGGCTCGACCTGTCCGACATGGCCCATCGCAACGCGGCCCATCGCAACGGGGCCGTCGCCCCCGGCGCCCTGGCGCGCCGCAACGGCCGCACCGGCTTCGAGCGGGCGGGAATCACCCTGCGCTTCACGGACGGGATCGGGGAGATCGTCGACGGGTCGCTCAAGGCCGCGTCCCTGACCGCGACCCTGAACGGCCTCGTGTCGCTGCCCGAGCGGCGCGTGGCGGCGCGGGCAGAGCTGTCGCTGCGCGAGGCCGGTGTCCAACCGCCGATGGTGTTCGACGTCGCGGGTCCCTGGGACGCCGTCACGGCCCGCCCGGCCGGCCCGGAGGCCGGTTCGCGTGGCGAGGCGGTCCTCGCGCCCAAGGTCCTGCGGCTGCCGGCGACGGTCCGTGCCTACGCCCCGGAGTGATCGCCCGACGGGTGTCAGACGGCCGCGAGGCTGCGGCCGGTGAGCCACGAGGCGCCGAGCACGAGGCCGGTCACCCCCGTCACCAGCAGGGTCGAGGCCGCGTTGATCTCGGGGTTCACCCCGAGGCGGACCTGGCTGTAGAGCCGCATCGGCAGCGTCGTCGCCCCCGGCCCCGTGACGAAACTGGCGATCACCAGATCGTCCAGCGACAGGGTGAAGGCGAGCAGGAAGCCCGCCGCCAGGGCCGGCGCCAGCAGCGGCAGGGTGATGGTGAGGAAGACCTGCAGCGGCCCGGCCCCGAGATCGGCGGCCGCCGCCTCCAGCGCGCGGTCGAGCCCGCGCAGCCGCGCCCCGACGATGACCGTCACGAAGCCGAGGCCCAGGGTGGCGTGGGCGATCACCAGGGTGACGAGGCCCCGATCCAGGCCGATCCCGACGAAAAGCAGCAGCAGCGACAGGCCGGTGATCACCTCGGGCATCACCATCGGGGCATAGACGAGGCCGGTGAACAGTATGCGGCCCGGAAAGCGCCCGGCCCGATCGAGGGCGAGGGCCGCGAACCCGCCCAGGAGGGTCGCCAGGAGGGCGGAGGTCGAAGCCACCTGCAGGGAGACCAGGGCGGCGTCGATGAGCGGCCGGTCCGAGAGCAGCACCCCGTACCAGCGGGTCGAGAACCCGCCCCAGACGGTGACCAGCGCGGAGGCGTTGAAGGAATAGACCGCCAGCACCACGATCGGCGCGTAGAGGAAGGCAAGGCCCAGAACCAGGGACAGGCGGTTGAAGCCGCTCACCGCGCCGCCTCCTCCCGGCGCGCGCCGGTCTCGCGGAACAGGACCAGCGGAACCACCACGAGGACGAGGAGCAGGATCGCCACCGCCGAGGCCAGCGGCCAGTCGCGGTTGGAGAAGAACTCGCTCCACAGCACCCGGCCGAGCATCAGCGTGTCCGACCCGCCCAGCAGGTCCGGGATGATGAACTCGCCGACCATCGGGATGAAGCAGAGCAGCGCCCCGGCGGCGAGGCCGGGCAGGCTGAGCGGCAGGGTGACGGTG
>JAKONB010000208.1 GCA_022702195.1 Beijerinckiaceae bacterium
AAGCGCAAGCCGCACCTGACCGGCGAGGGCCGGCTCCAGCCCGACACCGAGAACGACATGGTCGCCGCCCAGGGCGTGGAGACCGGACCCATCGACGCCGCCACCGTGGCGGGCGCGGGCCTCACGGCGGTGACGCTCTACCTCCTGGGCGTCATGTGCCACCACCTCACCGGCCTGCCGGCCCCGGTGGCGATGCTGTTCCTGGCGGTGCTGGCCAAGCTGGCGAGTGCGGTCTCGCCCCGGCTCCAGGCCGGCGGCTTCATCGTCTACAAGTTCGTGCAGGTGGGCATGACCTACCCGCTGCTCTTCGCCATCGGCGTCTCGATGACCCCGTGGGACAAGCTGGTGGCGGCCTTCACGGTGACCAACCTCATCACCATCGTGTCCACCGTGGTGACGCTGATGGCCACGGGCTACTTCGTCGGCCGCCGGCTCGGGATGTACCCGATCGAGACCGCCATCGTGAATGCCTGCCACAGCGGACAGGGCGGCACCGGCGACGTGGCGATCCTCACCGCCGCCAACCGGATGAGCCTGATGCCCTTCGCCCAGATCGCCACCCGCATCGGCGGCGCGCTCACGGTGACCGGGACGCTGGTGGTGCTGCAATGGATCTCCACTGGGGGATGAGGGGCTGAAATCCGGTCTCTGCGATCCGCCCGGATTGCGCTACTTTGTGGTCCTGAAGCCGCGACCCTGGAGCGGGACGCCGGGCAAGGACGATGGCCATGCTTGACGATGACGATCTTCCGTCCGGACCTGGCAGCGATCTCTCGCGGGACGATGTCCAGCATCGGGTCGATGATTGGCTCGGACGGCTAGAGGCTCTGTTTCAGCGAACCGAGGAATGGGGGCGGGCACAGGGCTGGGATGTCTCTCGGATCGGTGCGACTCCGATGGACGAGGATCTCATGCGGCGGCATGCGCTGTCTCCGGCGGAGCAACCCGTCCTCAGGCTCGAAGGTCCGCACGGCGCCTATGCACTGTTCAAGCCGAAGGGCTTGTGGGTCATCGGCGTCAACGGGCGCGTCGACCTCTACACGCCGAAGGGGGCGTTCATTCTTGTCGATCAGGCGGACGCGTTCCGTGCGCCGGCATGGCGACTCTTCCGGGCGAGCGAAAAGCGGGATGGCATCCCCTACATCCCTGAGCTTCTGAGTGAACTGACCTGAAATGCGGCAATGGCCCCAGATCAGATCGGCCTACGATTGGTTCTTCGCACAATGGCAATCCGAGGCGGGCGCTGGCCGCCAGCGCTGGCGATCTCGCTGCCCTGACACGGCTGGAGGACAAGCGGGACACCCTGGAGCGTGCCATGTTCGTTCTGATGTTCGGCCAGTTCGAGGTCGCGGTGAATGACGCATTCCAAGCGGCCAAGGCGGCCCGAAGTGGAAACCCCGATTGGACACAATGCCGAGGCCGGGACGCCGATTCGCTTCAAGGCCGGAAGGTTCCTTTCGAGACGAAGCTGTCGCTCGTGCTCGATCGACGCTTGCCCGCGTTCGGAAAGATCCTGAACACCTATGGGATCAGAAATCACTGCGCGCATGGCGGCATGACCGTACCGGTCGGCTCCATCGATTCCTTGGAAACGGATCTCTATGCTTGGCAGGCCGAACTGAGAACCTGACTGTACAGGATCCGGCAACACGCCACACGGATACGTCAACCCTTTGGTTTCGAAGTGTCGATCGCCTCGCATACGAACGGCGACGCGGGCGCCTCGACCCCGCGCCAGCGTCCGTAGCGCCAGGGCGCGAACCAGGCGGCCTCCGCCGGCAGCGCTTCGGGCACCAGATCAATCCCGTGGGTGCCGAACGGACCGCAGCGGCAGATTCGCGAAAAACCGATCCAACACCCGGCCCAGAGCCCGTGCCGCTGAATCGCTTCGTCCGTATACGTGGAGCAGGACGGCCAGTGCCGGCACTGGCGGCCGATCAGGCTCGACAGGGTGAGCTGGTAGCCCCGGATCGCCCAATGGGCGGCCTGCCGGACCATGGCGGTTACGCGGCCTGCGTCCGGGCCGCGGCCTGGTCGAGGGCGTCCACCACCGCGTCGAAGGTCAGGAGCGTCGAGGCGTGGCGGGCCTTGAAGGCGCGCACCGGTTCCAGCACCGCGAGGTCGGCCCAACGGCCGTCCGGGGCGGGGCCGCCCTCCTTGAGCATCCGGCGCATCGCGTCGCGCAACGCCCTCAGCTCCTCGGCGCGGGCGCCGACCACGTGGCGCGCCATCAGCGAGGAGGAGGCCTGCCCCAGGGCGCAGGCCTTCACCTCGTGGGCGAAATCCGTCACCACCCCGTCGGCGACGGTGAGCTCCACCGTCACGGTGGAGCCGCACAGCTTCGAATGCGCCGTGGCGCGCGCATCGGGGGCGGGTAGGCGCCCGAGCCGGGGAATGTCGGCGGCGAGTTCGAGGATGCGGCGGTTGTAGATGTCGTCGAGCATGGGGGGACCCTGGGCGGACCTGGCGGCGGGCGGGCCTCGGCGCGAAGAAGCCGGCTTCCGATCCCGTGGATCTGATCCGCGCCGCCCGCATTGCGCGACGGCGCGATAACGACGATATAGGCCACCACGCACCGTTTCGCGAGGAGGCGGATCGTCGATCAGGGCTGCGCCCAACGGCCCGGGTCGCGCCCGGGGCCATGGCGGACGCGCTGGCCGACCGCAAGCCGCCGATGGTTCGACGATGTACGCCAAGCCCGACAGCAACACGATGACGACCCGGATCGCCCGGGCGGAAGATGCCATGGATGCCGCGCTCAAGTCCTTGTCCTACCGGCTGACAGAGACGGAGGGACCGAGGATGGACCAGACCAAATCGAACGGTGCGTCGAACGGCGTCCTGCCGGGGGCCAAACCCCTGGCCGACAGGCCCTTGTCCGACAAGGGCTTGGCCGGGATGCGCAACGATAATGCGCCGGTGGCCGTGCCCGGTCCCGACATCGCTCCGGTGCCCGCCTCGGCCCAGCGCGTGCCCGACGCCATCGCCACCGGACGGCCGAGCCGCGAGGAAGCGGAAGCCGCCGTGCGCACCCTGCTGCGCTGGGCCGGCGACGACCCGAACCGCGAGGGGCTGCGCGACACGCCGGCCCGGGTGGCTAAGGCCTACGGCCAGCTCTTCGGCGGCTACCAGCAGGATGCCGACGCGCTGCTCGAGCGGGTGTTCGAGGAGGTCGAGGGCTATTCGGACATCGTGCTGGTGCGCGACATCCCGTTCTACTCCCATTGCGAGCACCACATGGTGCCGTTCATGGGGCTGGCCCACATCGCCTACTACCCGACCAAGGGCGTGGTCGGCCTGTCGAAGCTCGCCCGGGTGGTGGACACCTTCGCCCGCCGCCTGCAGACGCAGGAGACCATGACGGCGCAGATCGCCGACGTGATCGAGAGCATCCTCAAGCCGCGCGGCATCGCCGTGATGCTGGAGGCCGAGCATCTCTGCATGGCGATGCGCGGCGTCCAGAAGGCCGGCGTCTCGACGATCACCACCCAGTTCCGCGGCGCGTTCAAGAACGACGCCAACGAGCAGGTGCGCTTCCTGACCCTCGTGCGCAATAAGCCCTGAGCCGCCGCCCATGACCATCGCCTTCGACGCGCCGGGCACGCGCAGCGCGGTCGAGGAGGGGGCCGCCTTCACGCCCCGCTTCGACGCGCAGGGCCTGATCTCCTGCATCGCGGTGGACGCCGCCGACGGGCAGGTGCTGATGCTCGCCCACATGAACGCCGAATCCCTGGCCCGCACCCTGGAGACCGGGGAGGCCTGGTACTGGTCGCGCTCCCGGGGCGAACTCTGGCACAAGGGGGCCACCAGCGGGCAGATTCAGCGCGTCGTCGAGATGCGGGTCGATTGCGACCAGGACGCGGTCCTGATCCGGGTGGCGGTGGGCGGCGACGGCGGCTGCTGCCACACCGGACGCCGCGCCTGCTTCTACCGCAGCGTCGCCCGCGATGCGGCCTCGGGACAGGTCCGCCTCGGCCCCCCCACCTCGTGAAGCCGCCACGGTGATGCGATGACGGTGACGCGATGACCTGGGACGCGATCGTCCGGGACGCCCCCGCCATGCGCAACGTCCCCCCCCTGGGCTTCGCGCCCGGCACCGTCGAGCCGGTGCCCGAGCCGCCGAGGCCCGTGCCCCGCATCGGCCTGGCCCTCGGCGGCGGCTCGGCCCGGGGCTGGTCGCATATCGGCATCATCGAGGTCCTGGAGGAGGCGGGCCTGCATCCGGTGGTGGTGTCGGGCTGTTCCATCGGCGCGGTGGTGGGCGGCTGCTACGCCGCCGGCCGGCTCGATCTCCTCAAGACCTTCGCGCTCTCGCTGACCAAGCGGCGGGTCATGGGGCTCCTCGACCTGCGCCTCGGCTCCGGCCTCATCGCCGGCGGCCGGCTGAAGCGGCGCCTGGAGCGCGATCTCAGCGACCGCCGCATCGAGGACTTGCCCGTGCGCTTCGCCAGCGTCGCCACCGAGCTCGGGAGCGGCGCCGAAGTCTGGCTCACCAGCGGCGGGCTGGTGGAGGCCTTGCGGGCCTCCTACGCCCTGCCGGGCATCTTCCCGCCGGTGCGGCTCGACGAGCGGCTGCTGATGGACGGGACGCTGGTCAATCCGGT
Organism: Beijerinckiaceae bacterium; assembly: GCA_022702195.1. Lineage (GTDB taxonomy): Bacteria > Pseudomonadota > Alphaproteobacteria > Rhizobiales > Beijerinckiaceae > Methylobacterium. The sequence continues at coordinate 4,605 of JAKONB010000208.1, forward strand.
GCCGGTCACCACCGCCCGCGCCCTCGGGGCCGATCTGGTGATCGGGGTCAACCTCAACGGCGATCCGCGCGGCGCCGAGATCCGGCACGATCCGGCGCCGGCCGGGATCGAGGTGGAGGCGGTGGAGGCGGTGGTGCGCCGGCGGCGCTGGACCCTGCTGCGGACCCGGCGTCCCCCGCCGTCGCCCGTCGCCGACGGGCGGCCGAATCCCGGCATGGCGCGGGTGATGCTCGATGCCTTCAACATCACGCAGGACCGGATCTCGCGGGCGCGCCTGGCGGCCGACCCGCCCGACGTCACCATCGCGCCGCGGCTGGCCGGGATGGGCCTGTTCGAGTTCCATCGCGCGGCCGAGGGCATCGAACTCGGGCGTCAGGCCGCCCGGGCCGCCCTCCCCCGCATCCGCGCCACCCTGGCGGCGGCGGCGGCGCGGACCTGATCGTCCGAACGCCGTCAGATTCCTCCGGGACGGCGGTGCTTCGGGACGGCGGCTTCGGCTCCACCCGCGCGCTGCGCGGGCTCGTTCAAGCGCTGCGCGGACTTGTTCAAGCTCTGCGCGCGCTCGCCTGATCCCGCCGCCGCGCTGCGCCAGCGGAGTCTGGATCAGGCCATGGTGATGTAGTCGCGCATCGCCCGGTGCTCGGCTTCCACCGCCTCGATCCGGCGCTTGACCACGTCGCCGATGGAGATGAGGCCGGCCAGATGCCCGTCCTCCAGGACCGGCACGTGACGGAAGCGCCCCTGGGTCATCAGCTGCATCACCTCCTCGACGCCGGTCTCGCGGGTGCAGGTCGTGACGGAGGCGGTCATGTGTTCATGGACCAGGGCGTCGAGGGCGGCCGCCCCCTTCTCCGCCAGGGCGCGCATGATGTCGCGCTCCGACAGGATGCCCCGCAGGGTGCCGCCCGTCTCGCAGACCACGACGGCGCCGATGCGCTTCTCGGCCAGAAGATGGATCGCCTCGGCGAGATTGCGCTGCGGCTCCACGGTGACGACGGAGCGGCCCTTCTCGGCGAGGATGCGGGCGACGGTCATGGGCGTATCCTTTGTCCCTGATATCGGAATCGCGAGCGGCCGGGTTCGGCCCCGGCTCTGTCTGTGGCGATTGTGTGGCCCGCCGGGCCTCTTAGCAAGCGTCCGGTGAGCGCGTGCGCGTACCCGGTCAGGCGCGGTGGCGGTCGATCAGGGGGAGCAGGAAGAAGCCCGCCACGAACCCGCCGAGATGCGCGTCCCAGGCCACCGCCGTCGCCTCGGCGCCCAGCGGCAGCGCGATGACGCCGAACAGGAAGTTCGTCACGAGCCAGATGCCCAGGAACACCACGGCGGTCCGGTTGCGCATCAGCTCCGGGATCGTCTGCAGGCGCCGGGGCGGCAGGCGCTGCCAGGGCTGGCCGGCGGCATAGGCCGGTGGCGGCTGGAACACGAACCGGGCGGCCGCCGCCATCAGCGCCGAGACGCCGGCCGAGGCCCCGATCAGCGGGGCGGTGCTCAAGGGATCGAGCAGGACGTGCAGGGTGCCCCCCGCCACCGCGCCCGCCAGGGCGACGATGCCGTAGCGCAGGGCGCCGCAGCGGCGGGCCACCGGCGAGCCGAAGGCGGCGAGCCACACGGTGTTGAAGATGACGTGCATCCACGACCCGTGCAGCAGCGCGTAGCTCGCGAAGGTCCAGGGCATCGCGTCGGGCTCGGCGGCGATGTAGCGGGCGAAGGCTTGGCGGGCCTCCACCGTCTCCGGATCCCCGGTGATCGCCGCGGCCGCGGCCAGGAGGCCGTCGGCGCGGCCCGGATCGATCGCCACGGTCCAGCGTCCCGGGATCAGCGCGAGATCGATGAGCGCCCGGACGTCCCAGACATCCGGCAGGACGAACTCCCGCAGCGCGTGGATCGCCAGCAGGAGGCCGATCGAGGCGGTGACCACGCCCGGCATGTTGAAGACGGGAACGCGGTTCTGGCGCGGCAGGTCGGGTGTGGCATCCATGCGGGCACCATGTCGGGACTGGGTGGGACGGGGCAACCCCCGCCGGCGGCAATTCCCGTCGCGCGTTCCGCCGCCGGCCCCCCCCGTGGGTGGTTCGCGCCGGGACGGCGATGGACGCCCTCCCCCGCTGCCTTTTCCGCTTGATCGGAGCCTCGGCGTATCGGACAACCGCGGCCGGTCGCCCGAGCGAGGCCACCATTCATCCGGCCCCGCGATCTGCCTGGACCGTCGTGATCGATGCCGCGCATCCGGTTGCGACGCGACGCGACGCTGTCGCCGGCTCACCGGGCGCCCGTGCCCGACAGCGCCGGCCCCCGTTCGGGAAATTAACCTTAAAGAGGACTTAATCCGGCCTCGGCATGGCGAACGGCCTCGGATGTGCGCGAAATCTGGTATCCGCCGGCGGAGCATCTCGGATGCACACGCAGGCGATCCGATTTGACCAGGTCCACGCCACGGGCCGTGCCATCGTGGGACATCATGAAGCACCCGACCAGCCGCATGCTCCACAGTTATTGGGACCGCCTCCGCCGTGGGCGAGCCGCTCCCGAGCGCAGCGAGATCGAGCCCGGGGAGATCCGGAACCTGCTGGCCGACAGCATGATCCTTGAGGTGGATGTCCCGCGCCGTGCCGCCACCGTCCGGCTCGCCGGCACCCATGTGTGCGCCCTGTTCGGGCGTGAGCTGAAGGGGCGGGCCTTCGCCGACCTCTGGGGGGCGCCCGAGGCCGATCCCTGGCGCCTGATCGAGACCGTGGCCCTGGACACGCTCGGCATCGTCGCGGGTCTGCGGGCCTCCACCGCCGAGGGGACCGTCGCCGACCTCGAACTCATCCTGCTGCCCCTGCGCCACCAGGGGCAGACCCAGGCCCGCATCCTCGGCGCCCTCAGCCCGCATTGCGTACCGTCCTGGCTCGGTCTCCGGCCGGTGGTGCGGCTCCAGGCGACCTCCCTGCGCGTGCTCCAGGACCCGGTCGCGGCCGGCGACGCGGCCGCGACCCTGGAGGATCTGCCCGTGCCGGCCAACGATGCCGCGCCCCTGCGGCGGGGTCATCTCCTGGTGCATCCCGGCGGCCGGACCTGACGCCGATCGCCGGATCCCCCCTCGGGGGCGTTGCAGGTCGGCGGATTGCAGCCGAAGACTGCATATCTGGGGGCGGGTTCCGGTTTCGCGCCGGCGCCGGAAGATTTTCGTAACCAACCGGACGTTAGGTTCCGTCGACTGGAACCGGCACGAGACGTCCCTTTGTCATGATCGAGGCTGCCCACGGACCCGAGGCGACGACCCGTCGTGTCGCCCACGCCTCCGACCTGCGCCGCCATCAGCGGGTCAAGGTCTCGATCCTGGGCCGCTACATGCTGGCGGATCGCCTGGAATATCCGTGCCAGACCGTCGACATGTCCCCCGGCGGGGTCCGCCTGCTCTGCGCCGTCGCCGGCGCGTTCGACGAGCGGGTGGTGCTGTATCTCGAGCATGTCGGGCGCATCGAGGGCCGGATCGTGCGGCTGACCGCCGGCGGATTCGCCGTGCATCTCAGCGCCACGCCGCGCAAGCGCGACAAGATCGCCTCGCAGCTCACCTGGCTCGCCAACCGCGAGAGCCTCGGCCTGCCCGAGGGCCGGACCCACGAGCGCCTGACCCCCCACCAATCCGGCGTGGTCCTGCGCCTGGAGAGCGGACGGGAGGTCGCCGCCCGGATCATCGACGTGTCGATGTCGGGTGTGGCGCTGAGTACCGCGACGTTGCCGCCGATCGGGGCCAGCCTCATGGTCGGGCGCACGCCGGGCCGGGTGGTGCGCCATCTCGAGGGGGGCATCGGCGTGCGGTTCATGCTGCCGATCTCGCCCGACCTGTTCCACGAAGGCCTGACTCTCTGATCGGCATCCGTGTGACCGACGCGCGGGCCGGGCATCCGGGCTCCGGTTGATCCCTTCGGACCGAGCGCGCGCGGCTCCGCTCGGGCGCCGCGGTGTTGCGGTTACCGGTTCGTTGTGGAGACGCAGGGTTTTCGCGCGATCGGCGCAGGGGCGGGTTCGGCCTGTCCGCAGAGCCCGGCCCCGAACCCGGATGCGCCGCCCGGATCGATAAAATTGCGCGGATCGGCTTCAGCGCGGCTCAGGAGACGCGGCGGCATCGTGACCCTCGTTGGATCGAGGGGGCGACTGTGGGTTGGACCAAGACGGGCCGGGAAAAGACGGGCGGGACGTGGGCGAAGGCTCTCGGCGTTCTGGGCTTCCTGGCGCTGGCGAGCCTCGGCGCCCCGGTGGCCGCCGGCGCCCAGACCCTGGCCGCCCTCCCCGCCGCCTCCGCCGCGGCTCAGCCCCGGAGCGCGGCCCGGCCGCTGGCCGCCTGGGTGGCCTTCTGCGAGCGCTACGCGGCCGAATGCGCCGTCGATCCCGGCGAGCCGGCGAGCATCGCCCTGACCCCGGCGATCTGGTCGACGATCGCCCGGGTGAACCGTCAGGTGAACCGCTCCCTGCGGGCGGTGACCGATCAGGACCATTGGGGCGTGCCGGATCGCTGGGACCTGGCCGAGGATGGCGCGGGCGATTGCGAGGATTATCAGCTCCTCAAGCGCAAGCTCCTGGCCGAAGCCGGCCTGCCGCGCCGGGCCATGCGCATGACCGTGGTGATCGACGAGAAGGGCGAGGGCCACGCGGTGCTGACCCTGGTCACCGACCGCGGCGATTACATCCTCGACAACAAGACCACCGAGATCCAGGCTTGGTATCGGACCGGCTACGTCTTCATCAAACGCGAATCCGCCGACGTCGTGGCATGGGTTTCGCTGGGCGGAGTGACGTCCCCCACGACCACCGCCAACCGGTAGGTTTCGGCGCGCGGACCGGACATCTGTCCTGGCAATCCGGCTCTTCTTGGGAACCCGCGAACGGTTCGGCGGTTAACAGAGGTTTAACTTTACGATTGAGCCCACGCTCCGTTCGTGCAAACCTCGGCGTCTCAGCAACGGATTGCGGGGCGACCGGGATGCGGCACGCAGGTCTGCGAAGTGTCGGCGAAGCGTGGGTGGCGGACGCGGCGACCCTCAAGGCCCGCCTCCGGTGCGCGGTTCAGCTCTCCCTGGTGGGGACGATCCTGCTCCTCGGCGGCGCCAGCACGGAGGCGCAGACCGTGGCCGCCCTTCCGAGTGCCCCCGCGGTCGACGAGGGGCCGCCGGCCCGCCCGGTCGCCGCCTGGACCGCCTTCTGCCAGCGCCTGCCGGAGGCGTGCAGCGTCGACATCCGGGAGCCGGCCTTCATCACCCTGACCCCGGCGGTCCGCGACACCCTGGCCCGCGTCAACCGCCGGGTGAATGCCCGGATCAAGCCCCTCACCGATCAGGCCCATTGGGGGGTCGTCGACCGCTGGGACTATCCGGATGACGGTTTCGGGGATTGCGAGGATTACCAGCTCCTGAAGCGGCGGATGCTGGTGGAGCGCGGCCTGCCGCGCCGCGCCCTGCGCATGACCGTGGTCATCGACGATATCGGCGAGGGGCACGCGGTGCTGATGGTCCGCACCGACCGGGGCGACCTGATCCTCGACAACAAGACCAACGCGGTCCTGCCGGCGGCGCGCACCGGCTACACCTTCATCAAGCGCGAGGGGCAGGAGGGGCTGGCCTGGGTGACCCTCAACGGCGGCGCATCCCCGGTGGCCACGGCCAACCGCTGATCCGAGCTGGCCGGGCCGGGCTCGGATCAGGCGCCGGCGATCCGGTGGGCGAGGTCGACGGCGATCCGGCCGGACATCAGGCCCCAGCCACAGGCGATCACGGTCGCGACCATCACGAACGGGACCGGGCGCCGCTCGATCCGGCGCCCGCGCACGGTGTTGCGCAGGATGATGAAGGGCGCGCCGAAGGCCAGCATCGGAAGCGCCGCCATGGCGACGACGCCCCCCTGCTCCAGCAGGCTGAAGCTCGCCCGGTGGGTGGTGAAGAACTCGAAGGCACTGGCGAACAGACCTGACAAGGCCAAGCCGACGCACAGGGTCTGGATCGATTCGAAGGCCGAGGGACTGAGGGTCATCGCATGCGCTCCCACACCGAGGAGATGTGGAGCACACTGTGCCTCGTCATTCACGAGACGTTAAGGAGTTCTTCGCGCCCCGCTCGAACCTACGCACAACATCTTGCGACATCTGGCGCGATCCACCGGCCGCGCGGGCGCGAAACCACCCCGGACGCCTCGTCGAGGGTCGAGCCCGGGGTCTCGACGCGACGACGCGCTCAATCCTCGAGGTCGATGTCGAGGATCGCCATCGCGAAATTGAACGAACGGTCGCCATCCTCGTCATCGACGGAGACGACGCCGAGGAATTCCTCACCGATATAGACCTCGGCCGAATCGTCCTTCTTCGGACGGGGGACGAGGCGGATGTTGGTGTTCGCGAAGGTGCGGCGGAGATAGTCCTGTACCTTCACAATGTCGGTCTTGGTCACGCTGCTCGCCTCTCGCGTTGGGAAAAAGTCCGGAATCGTGCCGTCGCGCCGCATGCGATCCCGCATGGCGCTCATCCGCGCGGCACCCGGTGGGGCCGGGCATCGCTTGCCATGCCGGTTCCGCCTCGGCAAGCGCAACCGGCCGGGCGACGGGCTCGAAGGCGGCGCCGTTCAGATCCCGTCGGCCATGTGGATGAACTGATCCATGGCCACCAGCTGGTCCATGGCGCGGGACGGTTCGGCGCAGCCGGCGGTGCCGACCACCCGGGCCGGAACGCCGACCACCGTGGTATTGGCCGGGACCGGCCGCAGCACCACCGAGCCGGCGGCCACCCGGGCGCAGGCCCCGACCTCGATGTTGCCGAGGATCTTGGCGCCCGCCCCGATCATGACCCCGTGGCGGATCTTCGGGTGGCGGTCGCTGCCCTGCTTGCCGGTGCCGCCGAGGGTCACCCCGTGCAGGATCGAGACGTCGTCCTCGATCACCGCCGTGGAGCCGACCACCAGGCCGGTGGCGTGGTCGAGGAAGATGCCGCGGCCGAGGCGGGCCGCCGGATGGATGTCGGTCTGGAAGACCTCGGAGGATCGGCTCTGGAGATAGAGGGCCAGGTCGCGCCGTCCATGCGTCCAGTACCAATGCGCCAGGCGATGGACCTGGATGGCGTGGAAGCCCTTGAAGTACAGGACCGGCTCGAGGGAGCGGCTCGCGGCGGGATCGCGGTCGAGCACCGCCGCGATGTCCGCCCGCATGCTCTGGCCGATGCCCGGCATGTCGGCGATCGCTTCGAAGAACCCGTGCGCGATGAGTTCCATCGGCAGGGAGGGATGGCCGAGCCGTGCCGAGACCCGATGCGCGACGGCCGCTTCGAGGGTGGTGTGGTTGAGGATCGTGGCCACCATGAACGAGGCGAGCTGCGGCTCCTGGCGCACCACCGCCTCCGCTTCCCCGCGCAGGCGCGCCCAGACCGGATCGCAGATCGCGAGCGTCTCGTGGCGGGCCTCCGGGCCGGGGGGCGGAGTGAGGGATGGGCTGGCGGACATGGGCTCCTCCTCGGCACGGGCCGAACCGTCGGCGGCGTGACGATTGATACGCAGTTTCGGCGCCCCGGAGACGTTTGATCCCCGCGGCGCGCGGCCGCGCAGCATCTTGTTCTGGCTGCACCGCATCATAGCGTGGTGTGAGAAGCCGGATCGATCAAGGGGGCAACGTGCCGAATGCCGCGGCTCTCCTCCCCGGCTTCCGGCCGCGTGGCGGATCAGGCGCCCTGACGGTGCTCGAAGGCGCCGAACCGCGCCTCGATCACCTGGGCGACGCGATCCACCATCACCTCGACCGGAACGTCGGACGTGTCGACGACGGCCGGGGCCCGGGCGTAGAGCGGCTCGCGGCTGGCGAGCACGGCCCGTAATTCCTGCATCGCGGAGGGGTGATCGCCCGTGGTGGCGAGTTCGCCCTGGTCGCGGACCCGCTGCATGTGTTCCTCCGGCCGGGCCTTCAGCCAGATCGTGAAGAAGGCCTGGAGCAGCAGGTCGTAGGTCAGCGGCTCGGCCACGATGCCGCCGCTGGTGGCCAGGATCAGCGGACCCGGATGCTCGGTGAGGCGGCGCAGGGCCGCCTGCTCCAGGCGGCGGTAGCCCTCCTGGCCGTAGATCGCGAAGATCTCCTTCACCGACAGGGCGTTCTCGCGCTCGATCTCGGCGTTCAGCTCGACGAAGGTCCAGCCGAGGCGCTCGGCCACCCGGCGCCCGAGGGTCGATTTGCCGGCCCCGCGCAGGCCGATCACGGCGACCCGGGGCTGCGGCGTCTCACCCCCGGCGGGGGCCTGACCCGACAGGATGCCCTTGGCCAGGGCGATCTGCTCGCTCGAGGCCTGGCCGAGGAGATCGCGGACCACGTGCCAGTCCGGCGTGGTGTCCTGGCCGGCGATGAGGTCGTCGAGGCGCACGCCCATGGCGTTGGCGACCCGGCGCAGGAGGATGATCGAGACGTTGCCCTGCCCGC
>JAKONB010000607.1 GCA_022702195.1 Beijerinckiaceae bacterium
ACCGATGCGGTCACGGGCGGCCAGGCCTACACCCACAACCAGTCCGTCGCGGCGGCCCTGGGCGGAGGGGCCACGGTCGGCGCCAACGGGGCGATCATCGCTCCGTCGTACAAGGTGCAAGGCAGCACCTTCTCGGATGTGGGCGGCGCTCTGACCTCCCTCGATACGGCCACCATCGCCAATGCCAGCGCCATCGCCTCGCTCGAGGCCGGCACCGGCGGCGTGGCCGTGTCGAACAACGCCGCCAAGGCGGCGGTTCCGGTGGCGACCGGCGCCAACGCCTCGGCGTTCGGCTTCGGGGCGAGTGCCAACGCTGCTCAAGCGACGGCACTCGGGAACGGTGCGATCGCCAATGCCGCCAATGTCACGGCGGTCGGCAACGGCGCGACCGCCAGCGCCGCGAAGGCAACGGCCCTCGGCCAGGGTGCCAATGTCAGCGCCGCGAACGCGGTGGCGCTCGGCACCGGCTCTGTGGCGGACCAGGCCAACACGGTGTCGGTGGGGTCGGCCGGCAACGAGCGCCGCATCACCAACGTCGCGGCCGGTTCGGTCGCGTCGGGTTCCACCGATGCGGTCACGGGCGGCCAGGCCTACACCCACAACCAGTCCGTCGCGGCGGCCCTGGGCGGAGGGGCCACGGTCGGCGCCAACGGGGCGATCACCGCTCCGTCGTATAAGGTGCAGGGGAGCACCTTCTCCAATGTCGGCGGTGCTCTGACCTCCCTCGATACGACGCTCGCAGACACGGTGAGCCGGGTTGCTTTGCTCCAGAGCGGAAATGGTGGCCCGACCGTCGCGAGTAACACGAGCAATGCTGCCACCGCATCGGTCACCGGGGCGAATGCCGCGGCCGTCGGTTTCGGCGCGAAGGCGAGCGCCGCGAATTCGGTGGCGCTCGGCAACGGGTCGGTGGCGGATCAGGCCAACACTGTGTCGGTGGGTTCGGTGGGCGGCGAGCGTCGCATCGCCAATGTCGCGGCCGGTTCGGTCGCGTCGGGCTCCACCGATGCAGTTACGGGCGATCAGCTCTACACCACCAACGTCTCCGTGGCTGCGCTGCAGAGCGGTACGGACGGATTGGTCCGGGGCAACAATACGTCCAAGGCGGCAGGCCCGTCGGCCACCGGTGCGGATGCCGTGGCGGGTGGCTTCGGGGCGATCGCCTCCGCGGCCAACACGACAGCGGTGGGAACGGGCGCGATGGCAACCCAGGCGGGTGATACCGCTTTCGGTGCAGGCGCCCGGGCCGTCGGCGATCCGTCAACCGCCATCGGTTACCAGGCGACCGCGAGCGGCCCAAACTCCGTTGCGCTCGGCGCGAATGCCACGGCATCCGCTGGGAGTACCGTCGCGGTGGGTCAGGCCGCCACGGCCGGGTTCGCGAACAGTGTGGCCATCGGACAGGGCGTGTCGACCAGCCGCGCCAATCAGGTGGTGATTGGCAACTCGGCCAACACCTATTCCCTGTCGGGCATCACGTCCGCGGCGAGCCTGGCGGCGCAGAGTGGTCCGCTCCAGTACGTGACGTCGGATGCCAATGGGAACCTCGCGGCGACAAGCAACGTGGCGACGGCAAGCAGTGTGGAGGCCCTCGACGGTCGCGTGGGGTCCCTTGAGAACAGCGTGGCTCACTTGCGGACGCAGATCCGGCGCAGCTTTGAGGGAACGGCCATCGCCATCGCGATGTCCGGTGCGGCCTTGCCTGACAACAAGCGGTACGCGCTGTCGGCCAATGTCGGCACCTTCCGTGGCGAGGCTGCTTTCGGTGGTGTTCTCCAGGTCCGGGTCTCGGACAACTTGGTGGTTAACGCAGCGGTCGGTGCGGGCTTCGCTCGTGGTGGCGTCGGCGCCCGCGGAGGTATGACGTACTCATGGTGATGTTCGAAAAGGCCCAGCGCAGTCTTGCGCTGGGTGCCCTGGCCGCCGTGTTGACGTTCAACATGGCGGTTGCTCAAGGACCCGCTGCTAGCGCGGCGCGTCCGGCTGCCCAGATCGATCGAAATGGGGTCCTCATCCTCATTCGCTCGACACTCACAGCTCTTCAGCAGGCGAATGAGACCGGGAATTACACCGTGCTCCGCGATCTTGGATCGGAGGTCTTTCAGCAGACCAATAACGCGGCCCGCCTGGGAGAGATCTTCGCGAACCTGCGGGCTCAGAAGCTCGATCTGTCCGGTGTCGTCGTTCTTGAGCCGCAACTGACGTTGCTGCCGCAGATCGAAAGTACGGGAGCGATGCATATGGCGGGATTCTTTCCGTCAGTGCCGGTCCAGATCAATTTCGAGCTCGCTTATGCGCCGACGGGAGGGCGTTGGAGGCTCTCCGGTATCTCCGTCGGCCTCGGTTCGTCTGCTCCGGTTGCACCGTCGCCCGCCCCAAGGGTCCCCCCCCCTGAGCCGGTCGCCCAGAAGTCAGCGGCTCCAAAGAAGAAGCCTCTTACGAAGCAAGAGGAAAGCGCGAAGCCAGCCGGGGATCCGCAATAGGTGAGCTGGACGGCCGGGACCGTTGTCGGGTGGGATTCTCCGTGATCGTGGGGCTTGATCCCCCTCGATCATGTCCTCGGTCAGCGGGTCGAGCGCATTTCCCCAGATCTAAACGATGGGGGGGCTCATACCATCGCCATCGATGGCCCAACCGTCCGCCGGGGCTTGGACTTCGGGTCCCGATCGTCCCGTCATCGCCAGCCCTGGCGACAACGGGACCGGCGACGACAAGCAATGGGTTGCTTCCCGTGATCCTCGGGTCACGGAAGGCGACTTATCTCTGTACCGAACGCCACATGTTTTCGAGTCGAATCGGAGGGCAAGAGTGCCCCACAAAACTCCCGATCACTGCCGTGTTTCACTGGAAGCAGGACGGCGCAGCGGGAGCTTAGTGAGAAACACCAATTCGGCGGAACATGCTCGAATTTCCCATGATCCGCATGACAATGGTCTTGAATCGAGTTGACGATGGTCTCTGCTAATCCATTTCCGCGACGGCATGACGATCTCAAATGGGAGATCGTCGACAATGAAGCCATCGTTTTTGATCGTGACACCGGGCAGGCCACCTATTTGAACGAAACCGCAACCTTGGTCTGGGCCTTGTGCGATGGAACGCTCGGCCCGGAAGATATGATTGACCTGCTGAACCAAGCCCTCGGGGGCGAGGCGAGCGTCGATCCGGGCGACGTTCGCGATGCCCTGGATGCTCTGGAACGCGCAGCGCTGATCAACCCAGGCTCTCACGCGCGCGAGAGGACGAAGACGTCATAGGTGCCGTTCGCCGGGACCATGATCGCCAAAGGACGCGACGGATTCCTCGTCGGGACCAGACGAAAATTTAGAGTGCCTCACACAACTCCCAATCACCGCCGTTTCTCGCTGGAAGCAGGATAGCGCAGCGGGAGTTTTGCAAGAGACACTCAGCACGACTTTGTCATTCTCATCTGAAGAGCCTTGATGGGCCATCCTTTAGGTTGAAATGACATCAGAATTTGCTGACTTGAGGCACTCCCGATTGCAGAAGCTTCAGAAAAATTTCCTGTTTCTGGCGCACGCTTAGGTCAGTATGCCTTTTTTCCAAAGTAGTGTTACAGCATCGCCCCGAGAGGTGGTTGCCGGATTTCAGAAAAAGACGGTGCTTGAACAATAACCGAGCGCGGCGTCCCAGATCCGACTTCCAGGACGCCGCGCCGCGCTAGCCTCGTCACGGGTCATTTGCGACGCCGAAGAGCCGTATTAGACGGGAGTTCGCCAAATTTTGTTCTGTATCGCCGGGAAAAATCACCGAGATTGCTGAAATAGCGGTAGGCGATCTCAGATACGCGGGCTTCCTGAGGGGCGGCAAGAAGCTGGGCTCGAACCTGATCCAGGCGCTGATCGGCCACCCATTGCATGGGGGAGCAGCCATAACGCTCCCGGAACGCGTATTGCAACACCCGCGGGGACAGACCGCTGACGTTCTGTAGAATTGACAGGGTGATCTTCTGGTTTAAATTAGCGCGGATGTAATCGCAGACATGACCCAGTTTGTTGCGCCGGTCGAGCGGACGATCGAATTCTTCGCAAAAGGCATCGGGTTTCAGAAGCAGGACCATGAGGCGACGCACGGTATCGTCGAGCCCGCTCCGATCTAACAGCTCCGGCACCGGGAGGCATCCGTCGATCGTCGCCAGGAGATGGCGAAAGATCTGATCGAAACGCATGCCGTTGGCCGCCAACGGAAGGGCGCGGGGTGTCTCCAGGTCAAGAATGCGTGCGCCGCCAGGATCACGATCGAGCATTTGGGAGGCCAGCTCTTCGAGCGTTTCGCGCTCTATGGTGATTCCCACGACCGATCGGCGACCGGACTGCCCGACAGTGTCCATCTGGGGGATGAAGGCCGCCGTGCCGTCCGCGTCCCATGCGATCTGCCTGCGATCCTGGGTGAAGAGGCCGCGGCCCACCAAAGGAAGGATCAGGAGAGGAAGCTGCGGGTCGGTCGCGCGGAACTCGACGGGGGTGGAGGCATTGGCGGCCAGTTGCAGGTCGCCAATGCGGATGAGCGAGGAAACGCTACGGAACGGTGTTGACGGATCGGCGGACTGATACTCGAGCGACGAGACGCCATGCGCGAGACGCTCCGCCATCGTCCGCACGTTCAGATCTTCCCGTGCAATGGTCTTGCCCAAGGCCAGCTCGGGTAACGATACCTTGCGTCCGGTCTTGGTCTTTCCCACAACAAACCCTAGTTCGGCGCATGGATGGACAATGACGGTTTATGACATAATCACTAATTGTTAAATCCTTTGCGATCAACTTCATTTAATGATTGACATTTACAAATAAATATAATAACACTTTCGGGTTTTGTAAGAAAACAGCAAATGTGGTTCGATTTGCGTCGGCGGGTTTTTCGGTGAGGTCGCTGCCCGTTCTGCGCAAGACCATGCGGCGCACGGAACAGACATACAGAGCGTTCTACCCGATCCTCGGAATCGGCAGAACGCTCGCATGGGGCGCCGTGATGACGATGTTCGGTGTCGTGCTGCTGTCGATCTTTCCATGATGGGGGTGTTCCAAGGGAAGGCCCGAGAGGGTCAGGTCTTGTCTCGGTGCCAGAGCGGTCAGGGCTGACCTTGCGGCTGCCGGGGATGATGGGCGTGGACCAGGCACGCGAAGCGGATGATCGAGGTTCGGATTGACGACTCACAGGGCATCGTGCGCGGTGCCCGAATGCGCAATGCACCCACTGCAGCACATCGGACCCAGCTTGACATGCTGAAT
>JAKONB010000096.1 GCA_022702195.1 Beijerinckiaceae bacterium
CGATTGCGGCATCACCGTCGAATCGCTTCCCGATGCCCCCGAGGGCATGGAGATCGCCGGTGTCGAGGTGATCGTGCGCCTGCGTCGCCGAACCCCCGTCGCCCGCAAGGCCTGATTCGTTGCGTAGGCGATGGCAAGCATGAAAAAGGCCCGGGGATCCGGGCCTTTTTCATGGGCAGACGTCTCTGAGCGTCCGGTCGACTCACTCGACGCGTTCGTTGGGGTAGACGCCCCAGAGTCGGTCCTGCCGGATATAGCCGTCGAGGTCCCCGCCTTTCTTGGGCAGCGAGACCACCACGCGGCACCAAGTGCCGGTGCAGGATTTCACGCTGCCGATGACGCCGGCCTGGAGCTTGGCCTCCTCATCGGCCTTGTCGTCGGCCCGCGCGAGGAGCGGGATCGGCGCCTTGTCGCCGTTGCGATCCATGGCCTTGCCGGCGGTGACGATGGAGGTGCGGCGCCCCGACAGGAGCGAGTGCAGCACCCAGCCTTCCGTCCCTTCGGAATCGCGGATGCGCCGCCAGGTCTCGAATTCCGCCACGATCTCGACGGGCAGCCCGGCGCGCTGGAACACCCAGAGCGTGCGATGATCCTTCGAGGGACCCTCGCGCAGGTTCACCCGGTCGGTCTTCAGGCTGGCATAGCGCGGCAGCGGCAGCTTCGTCACCGGACCGAGGGCGACGTCGGGGCCGGGATTGGGCGTGGCCGGCGCCGCCTGCGCCGTGCGGTGCGGGGCCAGAGCGACGGCGACGACGGTCAGCACCGACGCCAAGAGCAGTGCGGGAGAGCGCATCGTCCGTTATCCTCACGCGCGAAGGGCCAAGCCCGGAGCCCGCCGGTTCTCCGCCCGCATTGTGTTCCACGGCCCCTCTGGTAGAGAGGCCGTCAGGGTGCGAAGTACGGGTGCAGGCCCGGAAGGCTCCTGTCTTGACCGATACAGGGTTAACGCACGGTTTGCTGCCGCCTCGCCCGTCGCGCCAGGACAAGGGGCCGGGAATCGGCCGTTTCAAAGTCGAGCGGGTCGCTGACCGTTCGCGGGGAGGGTGCATGTCGTCGTTGAAGCGCAAGCCGCTCGTGGTGGTTACGCGGCGCCTGCCGGAGGTGGTGGAGGCGCGCATGCGCGAACTCTTCGACATCCGCCTCAATGCCGACGATTCGGCCATGTCGCCCGAGGCCCTGGTGTCGGCGATCCGCGAGGCGGACGTGCTGGTGCCGACGGTGACGGACGAGATCGATTCGGGTCTCCTGGCCCAGGCCGGCCCGAACCTGCGCCTCGTGGCGAATTTCGGAAACGGCGTCGACCATATCGATGTCGCCGCCGCCCTCGAGCGCGGCATCACGGTCACCAACACCCCGGGCGTGCTGACCGAAGACACCGCCGACATGACCATGGCGCTGATCCTCGCGGTGGCCCGCCGGGTGACCGAGGGCGCGCGGATCATCACCGACGACAAGTGGGATACGGGCTGGTCGCCGACCTGGATGCTCGGGCGGCGGATCACCGGCAAGCGCCTCGGCATCGTCGGCATGGGCCGGATCGGCCAGGCGCTGGCCCGGCGCGCCAAGGCATTCGGCCTGTCGATCCATTATCACAATCGCCGCCGGGTTCCGGGACAGATCGAGCGCGACCTCGACGCGACCTACTGGGAATCCCTCGATCAGATGCTGGCGCGCGTCGACATCGTTTCGGTGAATTGCCCGCACACGCCGGCCACCTACCACCTGCTCTCCGCCCGCCGCCTCAAGCTGCTCAAGCCCGAGGCGATCGTGGTCAACACGGCGCGCGGCGAGGTGATCGACGAGACCGCGCTCGCCCGGCTCATCGAGGCGGGCGACATCTCGGCCGCCGGCCTCGACGTGTTCGAGCAGGAGCCGGCGGTGAGCCCGCGCCTCGTCAAGCTGGCCCGGGCCGGCAAGGTCGTGCTGCTGCCGCATATGGGGTCGGCCACCCACGAGAGCCGGATCGACATGGGCGAGAAGGTGCTGATCAACATCAAGACCTTCATGGACGGTCACCGTCCGCCGGACCGCGTGCTTCCGAGCATGCTCTGAGCCGTTCCGCGGGGAGTCGCCAGGCTCTTGCGCCCCGAACGATGGCGGCGGCGATGCGTCGCCGCTGCGCCCACAGCCCCTTGTGGGCGGTGCGGAACGGCCCCCGATCCGACACGTTGACCGGCGCTGGCAAGTGCAGGGTTGGCGCCAAGTAACGGGTAGATCGGGAGTATCATGGCCGCGGACTCGCCGTCGACCGAGGTGGCATCGGGCAATGGAGTGGATTGCGACGCATTCCGGCGCTTTGCGGATTTCGTGCCCCTGATGATGTGGCGCACGGGCGACGATGGCGCCCGCGTTCATCATAACGAGTCATGGCTGGCCTTCACCGGGCGCCGGGCCGAGGACGAGATCGGTGAGGGCTGGCGCCGCAATCTGCATCCGGACGATTTCGACCGTCACGCCGCCCTGGTCTCGGAAGCGATGGCCGCGCGCAGGCCCTTCACCATGGAATTCCGCTTGCGTCGCCACGACGGCGCCTATCGGTGGATCCTCGATACCGGTAAGCCGCTGACCGATGGCGGCGCGTTCCAGGGCTATGTCGGCACCTGCTTCGACATCACCGACCGCAAGCATGCCGAGGAGCATTCCGAGCAGGTTCTGGTGGAGAAAGAGGCGCTCCTCGCCGAGGTCTATCATCGAGTTCGCAACAATCTCCAGGTGATGGTGAGTCTGATCGGCCTCTACGGTCGCGCGGCTCCGCCGCCCTGCCGTGGCAGCTTCGAGGCGCTGGGACAGCGCGTCCGTGCCATCGCCCTGGTGCAGCAGCACCTTCACGAAGCGCCTCACATCGCCTCTATCGACCTGCGCGATTACCTACATCGCTTGGCCTCGGGACTCGGCCAGCTGCGCCGGGCCGGCCGGATCAGCGTCGGTGTGGAGGGGCATGGCACCAGTCTGGTCGAGCCTCGCACCGCCAATGCGCTCGGGATGATCGTGGCCGAGATCGTCTCCGAGTGTCTCGACACCACGGCGGAAAGTGTGGCCTGCGGCGTTGTCATCGCCATCGACGCCCAGGCCGGCGCGCCGGTGCGACTGACGGTCCTGTCGAGGATCGAGCCGGATGCGACGCCGGCGAAGGTCGAGGTGCCGAATCTTGGGCCGCGCCTCATCGCCGCCTATGCGGCCCAGGCCGAGATCGCCGTGCGGGGCGTCGGCACGGAGGACGAGCCCCTCGAGCTTCAGCTTCCCGAAGCCTTGGTCAATCCGCCCCGATAGTCGCGGCCGACGGGGGATGGTTCGCTTCCCCGATGCCAAGGCCTATATGCGGGTCACGCCCCGTCGTCCCGCACGAGACCCGCTGTTCCCATGCTTCCGCCGATCGCGACCATCATCGAGAATTTTGGAATCCTGGACGACGGTCCGGACCGGTACGAGTATCTCATCGAGCTCGGCCGGGCGCTGCCGACATTCCCCGAGGAACTCCTCACCGAGGAGAACCGCGTCCATGGCTGCGAGAGCCAGGTCTGGATGGAATCAGACGTCGACCGCGCGCAGGAACCGCCCCGGCTGAAGCTGCGTGGAACCAGCGATTCGGTCATCACCAAAGGGCTGATCGCCCTGGTGATGGCGCTCCACGATGGAAAGACTCCGGGGGAGGTGGCGCAGGTGGACGTCTTTCAAGTCTTCAAGGAGATCGGCCTCGGCGCGCACCTCACGTCGAAGCGCTCCAACGGCGTGCGCGCCATGGCCGAGCGAATTCATCGGGATGCGGCGCGGGTCGCCGCATTCCCCGTTTCGGGCTGATCCTTGCACTATCGTGCCGGCCATTCCGCCGGTCGGCTTCGGCAGGATCACGCCTGCGAGCAGCTTCCTTCCGGGGAGAGGACGTCAACGCGCGGAGGAATGCGCTATGCGCGGGCTTCCCGCCAGAGCCTCATGCGGGTCCGGTCTGGTCCCACCGCCTCGCGCTCGATCCCGTAATGTTCGGCCAGACGCGCGAGGGCGATCCGCGCGACGACCTTGGCCGAGCGCGCCGGCCAGCGGCGCTCCGCCTCGATCCGTTCGAGGCCTTTCAGGAAGCCGCACAGGTCGATGAGCAGGCCCGACAGATCTTGGCCCACCGCCTCGAGCGCGCCCCGCACGCGCTGACGCGCCGCCAGCATCGCATCCGAGCCGGCGGCCGGATCACGCGGGCCGCCGCCATCCACCTTCACGCCGCTCCAATCCGCTCCCATGTGCGGCATCAGGGCCGCCTTGGTGAGATCGCGACGGAGCCGCTCGCCGGCCTCGTAGCAGGCGGCGTCGATGAGCGGCGTGCCGTCGCGGTCGCGCCGCCGCGCCATCCAGGCCAGCGGGCTTTCCGACGCATCGCGCAGCGGACGGTCCGAGCCGGTCCGCGCTTCCGCGACGAGATCGAGGTGCTGGGCCAGATACGGATCGTGCGCGCCGGCCCGCTCGCGCCTGAGGCGGGCTCTCCCGGCCGGGCTGATCGTCAGGCGCGCCCGTCGTCCCGCTTCCCGCTCGGCGAGGTCGGCGGCGAGCAGGGCGGAGCCGGCCGCCACCGCGAACCGACCGTGCGCCACCGAGATCCCGGTTCCGCCGCTGCGAACGATCAGGTCCTCCTCCGAGGTCGGATCGGGAAGCGCGTAGGCTCCCTCCTGATCGAGGGCGGAGAGAAGGCGGGCCGCATCCCGCTCCAGCGGGCGGGGCATGCCAGCACCAAGCCCCGAGGGCTGCGAAGCGGCTTTGGCCTTCCGCACTTTGTTCATGATATGTTCCAGTACGCACGAGCACAGCCGGAGGGCTGCCAGGCCCATGATAAAGGAAAGAATTCCTGCATCAAGCGGTTTATCTGGGGGTGGGCGACGGGACGAGTGATCGTACGCAACCCGTCCGCCCACCAGCCGCGATCACGCGGCTTCGTCGTAATTGCCGTTGCGGGTCTGACCGAGGCCGATGGCTTTGGCGAGGTCCGAACGCGCCTTGGCGTAGTTGGGAGCAACCATCGGATAGTCCGGCGGAAGACCCCACTTCGCGCGGTACTGTTCGGGGCTCATGTCGTACTTCGCTCGCAGGTGACGCTTGAGCGACTTGAACGTCCGTCCATCTTCGAGGCAGACGATGTGATCGGCCGTGACCGACTTCTTGATTGAAATGGCTGGCTGCGGCGGCGCGGCGGCGACCTTCGCCTCGACCTGCCCGGTTCCGATCTGGGTCAAGGCGCCGTGGATCCGCATGATCAACTGCGCAAGTTCTGCGGGGGGGACGGGATTGTTGCTGACATAGGCTGAAACGATGTCGACCGTCAGCTCTACGAAGTCCGTGGAATTTTCGATGTCACTCATGATCGGAACTGTTCCTTCAATGCGAATTAGGCGACCGGATTCCACGCACCCTCGATCGGTTTCGCATCCTGATGGCTGTATCGCGCTCGCTCGGCAGCATCGCCGCCCATCCGCAATGCCTGTACGACATCTGGACACTAGCACGCCGGATTATGCAATCAAGATATTCGTTAGAATCAGCTAAGACAAGGTCCGTCGCGTCGCTTATCCCTCGACAAGTTGCTAGAAGGATAATTCAGCGGCGACCATTCTAGGCGATGGAAATCCAGAGGTTTTTGCCAGCGTAGACGTTACAGCCGCGCGTTGTTGCCCTGCCGTTGCCGGCGAGTGCGTCAAAGCGATGCGAAGGGTGAGCCGTCTCGGCTTCGCGCACTCGAATGTGATCTTGCTTGGTGCGGTTCCACACGGCACATGTCCGTCGACAGGAAGGCGCCTCGAGACCCGCGCCCTTCGCACGCAACCACAGCCCAAGGACTCGCGCGATGGCGTTCGATCGCACTCCCATCCCTGTTTCGGCCGACGCCCCGGTGGCGGAGATCCGCCCTCACAGCACGGTCGTCCATGGCCGGACGCTGACCGACGACTATGCTTGGCTGAAGGCGGAGAACTGGCGCGAGGTCCTCAAGGATCCGGCGGCCCTGCCGGCCGATATCCGTGCGCATCTGGCGGCCGAGAACGCCTACGCGGATGCGGCGCTCGGCCCGGTCCTGCCGCTGCGCAAGACACTGGTGGCCGAGATGCGCGGTCGCATCCGCGAGGACGAGAGCGGGGTGCCCGAGCCCGACGGTCCCTTCGCCTATTACATCCGCCATCGCGAGGGGGGGCAGCATCCGCTGATCTGCCGGCGCCCGCGCACCGTGGTGGTGATTCCCGGTCAGGGGGCCGAGGAGGCCGCCGCGGGCGGCCTGGAGGAGGGGGAGGTCATCCTCCTCGACGGCGATCACGAGGGGGCGGGCCTGGCCTTCTTCGAGATCGCGGCGGCCGTGCATTCCGACGACCACCGCCTGCTGGCCTGGAGCGCCGATGCGAAGGGCTCCGAACTCCACACCATCCGGGTGCGCGACCTCGAGGCCGGAACCGACCTCCCCGACCGGATCGAGGCCACCACCGGCGAGGTGGTGTGGACGGCCGATGCCGGCGCGTTCTTCTACGTGGCGGTGGACGACAACCACCGGCCGGCCCGGGTGATGCGCCACCGCCTCGGCAGCGCCCAGGACGAGGATGTGCTGATCTACGAAGAGGGCGATTCGGGTTTCTTCGTCCATATCGAGGAGACGCAATCGGGCGATTACCTCGTCGTCTCGGCGAGCGACCACGAGACCTCGGAGGTTCACCTCCTCGACCGCAAGGTGCCGGATGCGGCGCTCTTCGTGGTGCAGGCGCGCCAGCCGCTGCTGATCTATTCGGTGGAGAACTGGGCGAGCCACCTCTTCATCCTCACCAACGCCGACGGGGCCGAGGATTTCAAGATCGTCACCACGCGGGTCG
The DNA here is from genome assembly GCA_022702195.1 of Beijerinckiaceae bacterium. Taxonomy (GTDB): domain Bacteria; phylum Pseudomonadota; class Alphaproteobacteria; order Rhizobiales; family Beijerinckiaceae; genus Methylobacterium. Next base: position 6,828 of record JAKONB010000096.1, read on the forward strand.
ATGCGCCCGGGCGCGCGCATTGGCAGGACGTGATCCCGCACCGGCCCGGCGTGATGATCCGTCACCAGCACGTCATCGGGAATCATCTGGTGCGGCTCGAGATCGAGAACGCGCGGCCCCGCATCGTCGTGCGCGACACCCAGGGCAGCGAGCACGTCGTCGCCTTCGCCGAGGAGGCCTATTCCCTCGGGCTCCAACCCGGACATGAGTTCGAGACGGCGGTGATCCGCTTCACCTACTCGTCGATGACCACCCCGGCCGAGACCTACGATTACGATTGCGTCACCCGCGCCCGGCAGCTGCGCAAGCGCCAGACGGTTCCGAGCGGGCACAAGCCCGAGGATTACGTGACGCGGCGCCTGTTCGCCACGGCGCCCGACGGCGAGACCGTGCCGATCTCGCTGCTGCACCGGCGCGACCAGCCCCTCGACGGCTCCGCCCCCCTGCTCCTCTACGGCTACGGCTCCTACGGCACGCTGATGCCGGCCTCCTTCCGCACCAACCTGCTGTCGCTGGTGGATCGCGGGTTCGTCTATGCCATCGCGCATGTGCGCGGCGGCACCGAGAAGGGCTGGCGCTGGTATCTCGATGGCAAGCGCGAGAAGAAGCCCAACACCTTCTCGGATTTCGTCGCCTGCGCCCACGCCCTGATCGAGGCCGGCTACACCGCGGAAGGCCGCATCGTCGCGCATGGCGGCTCGGCCGGCGGCATGCTGATGGGGGCGGTGGCCAACCTGGCGCCGGACGTGTTCGCCGGCATCGTCGCCGACGTGCCGTTCGTCGACGTCATGAACACGATGCTGGACGGCGAATTGCCGCTCACCCCGCCGGAATGGCCCGAATGGGGCAATCCCCGCGAGAGTCTCGCGGCGTTCGAGACCATCCTGTCCTACTCGCCCTACGACAATGTCGCGCCGAAGGCTTACCCGGCGATCCTGGCGCTCGGCGGCCTCACCGACCCGCGCGTCACCTATTGGGAGCCCGCCAAATGGGTGGCGCGCCTGCGGGCCACCATGACGGGGCCGGGGCCGGTGCTCCTGCGCATCAACATGGAGGCCGGTCACGGGGGCGCCGCCGGTCGCTTCGACCGGCTCGAGGAGGTCGGGCTGATCTACGCCTTCGCGCTCCTGGCGGTGGGCAAGGCGCAGGGCTGAGGCCGCGCTTCTCCGCCGTGTAGCCGGCGGCGATCAGCGCCCGCGCGCAGGCCACGAAATC
>JAKONB010000103.1 GCA_022702195.1 Beijerinckiaceae bacterium
ACGACCTGTTCATCCTGGTCGGCGTGTTCATCCACTGGGAAGCGGCCGACGACGCCAAGATCCAGAAGTACAACTACGACGCCGTGAAGCTCTCCATCGAGCGCGCCGTCAAGGGCGAGCCCACCGCTGCCAAGGTCACCGAGCAGCGCAACTCCGCTTCGCACCCCTTCGCCGCCAACGCTTAGATCGGAGGCAGTCCTGGGCAGAGCGAACCTCCGCCCGCACCGCGGGGTCTGCTCCAGCGACTGGCTTCCATCTTTCTCGGACGATGAACTCGGATGGGGCGGCTTCGGCCGCCCCATTTTTTTGCCTCAGCGCCGCCGCCCCAGGCTGCCGTCGTGGATCGCGGTGGCGACGAGGGCGCCGGCCACGCCGATCCCGTCCAGCGCCCGCAGGTCATCGGGGCCGCGCACCCCGCCGGCCGCGTAGAGGCGCGTTTGCGGACTCGCGGTTCGCAGCGCCGCGAGCCGATCGACATCGGGGCCGCCGCCGACCCCGATCCGCCCCAGCGTCATCACGATGACGTCGCGGGGCCAATGCCCCGGCTCCGCGTGCAGGCTGGGCGGGCCGAGCCGCTCGCCGCCCCGCGTGTCGAGCGAGAACACCGCCGCGTCGCCGAGACTCCGCACGAGCTGCGCATCCGCCTGGCTCTCGCTGCCGATCACCGGCCGGCCGAGGCCGAGCCCCCGAAAGGCCGCGACGCCGGGGGCCGCCGCGAATCCGGCATCCACCCACAGGCTCACGCCGGGACAGGAATCGGCGATCCGCGCGAGGCTGGTGAGATCCGGCGCCGTGCGATCGACGATCGCGTCGAGATCGGCCACGTAGAGGATGCGCGCGCCCACCGCGTCCACCAGCGCGCGGGCCACCTCCGCCGGCGCGGATCCCTTTGCCAAGGGCGTCACGATCGGCGCATAGGTGTCGCGTTCTCCGGCCCGTGCCCGCACCACGATTCCGTGGCGCAGGTCGATCACCGGGATGATCTCGAATCCATCCGCCATTCGGCCCCTCTCTCCCGTTCAGGTTCGCCCGTGACGACACGTTCCGCATCCACGCAGCGCCCGGTGATCGGCTGGGATCTCGGCGGGGTCCATGTCAAGGCGGCGCTGGTCCGCAACGGCCGGGTCGAGACCGTGGTGCAGGCGCCCTGCCGCCTGTGGCGCGGCCTGCCCGCCCTCGACGAGACCTTCGCGGGCCTGCCGGATTGGGCGCGCGCGGCCGCCGACCACGTGGTCACCATGACGGGCGAACTCACCGATTGCTTCGCCGACCGGACCGACGGCGTCACCCGGTTGGCGGGCTGGGCGGCGGCGAATCTGGCGGGTTCGGTGCGGATCTATGCCGGGCGCGCCGGGCTCGTCCCGGCCGAGGCGGCGCGGGCGGCGGCCTTCGACGTCGCCTCCGCCAACTGGCACGCCACCGCTTCCCTGATCGGCCGCCATGCGGCGCATGCGCTCCTCGTGGATATCGGCTCCACCACCGCCGACCTGATCCCCATCGTGGCGGGCCGCCCCGCCGGCACCGGCTACAGCGATGCCGAGCGGCTGGAGACCGGCGAACTCGTCTATACCGGCGTGGTGCGCACCCACCTGATCGCGCTCTGCGACCACGCGCCGTTCCGCGGCCGCCGCACCCGGCTGATGGCCGAGACCTTCGCCACCACCGCCGACATCTACCGGATCACCGGGGAGCTGCCCGAGGGCGCCGACCAGCAGCACAGCGCCGACCTGAAGGGCAAGTCGCTGGCCGAGAGCGAGACCCGCCTCGCCCGGATCATCGGCCGCGACCATGGCGAGGGCACCACGGCGGATTGGCGGGCGCTGGCCCGGCACTTTTCGGAGGCCCAGCTGCGCCCGCTCCACGACGCGGCGGCTCTGCTGCTGTCCCGCTCCGACTTGGCGGCGGACGCACCCCTGGTGATCTGCGGGGCGGGCCGCTTCCTGGGCGAGCGTCTGGCCGCCCGGCTCGACCGGCGGGCGATCGCCTTCACCGACCTCATCGCCGGCGCCCTCGCCGCCAGCGGGGCCGACTGGGCCTCCACCTGCGGCCCGGCGGTGGCCGTGGCCCTCCTGGCCGCCTGACCCCTCACCGCACCGGAGTTTTCCCGACATGAGCGCGACGCAGAAACTCGCCCGCATCCTCGCCAGCCGGTCGGGGAGTCACATCGAGCTGGCGCTCGCCACCGAGGGCGGCCAGACCCTCCGGGTCCTGGCGACGCCGGACCAGATCGACATGCTGGTGGACGAGCTGGAGGACATCCTGAACTCGCCCCCCGAGCCGGACGACCGCGAGCCGCCCGACGCGGCGTGAGCGTTCATCCGGGTTTCGCCGGATCACCGCGACGATCAGGGTCGGGAGAGGCTCCCTCTCCCGTTTGGACGGAGGGACCCGCGCTCGCCCCCCCGCATTGGCCGCGTCCCTCGAACGGACCCGGCCGAAAGGATATCAGCGCAGAAAGTCGCCGAAGGCGCGCGGGCCGTCCGGCACGGGAATCTCCCGGGTCACCTTCAGGGTTTGGGCGTCGATGAGGCTCAGGGTGTTGGAGCCCCAATTGGCCACCACCAGGGACTGGCCGTCGCGGGTGGCGGCGATCCCCTCGGGGTGGTCGCCGACCTCGATGGCCGCGACGTTGGTGAGGCTCTGCAGGTTGAACACCGTCACGGTGCCGGAATATTGGTCGGTGACGAAGCCGCGCGGGCCGGCCAGCGCGATCACGTAGGGCCGTTCCCCCGTGGTCACCCGGCCGAGTTCGCTGCGGGCGGCCACGTCGATCACCGAGACGTCGTTCGAGGTCACGTTGGCGGTGTAGGCGCGGGCGCCGGCGGCATCCAGAGTGATGCCGAACGGGTGACGGCCGACGGGAATCTTCGCGACTTCCATGGCTTTGGCGGCATCGACGATGGAGACCGAATCGCCCTCGCGGTTGGCCACCAGGATCGTGGCCCCGTCCGGGGTGACGGCGATGCCGGAGGGGGAGGCGCCGACCTGGATCTCGGTCTCCAGGGTCGCGCCGTCGGGCGACACCACGAAGATCCGGCTGCCGTACCAATCGGCGACGTAGACGGCCCCGGATTTCGGGTTCACCGCGATGCCGAGGGGGCCGCCGGGCAGGGCGAGGGTGGCCGTCACCGTGCGCGCGGCGAGATCGACCACGGCGATTCCCGGTGCCTCCGGGCGGGTGACGTAGGCGCGCCTGCGATCGGGCGAGAGGGCGATGCCGGCGGGGGCGCCGTCGATCGCCACCTGGCCGACCACGCTGCCGGCCTCGAGGTCGACGATCGCCAGCGCGTTGGCGCCCTGGGCGGTCACCAGGGCCTCGTCGGCGCAAGCCGGCACGACGCCCAGCCACGCCGTCATCAGGACAACATTGGCCAGCCGGAGAGGGCCGGCCAGTGGCCGGCCCTTCCGTCGGGTTGCGATGGTGCCGGAGCGGCTCAAGAACCGCTCTTCTCGACCTTCGCCTTCAGGGCGTCGAGGCCGGTGCGGTAGAGGCCGCGCACGGCCTTCTGCGAGGCTTCGTCGTTCAGCTCGGGCGGCGGATCGTTGTTCATGTAGCCGCGATAGAACGCGCCGTCCCACGAGACCTTGGTCTTGCCGCCCGCATCCTCGACCTTGATGGTGGAGGAGTAATCGTTCACCGGCAGCGTCTTCACATCGACCTTGGTGATCCGGTACGAGTAGCTCATCTTCTCGGCGGAGTACTTGTACAGCTCCTCGTCCACCGTGGCGCCGTCCTTCAGCGTCAGGGTGCGGGTGGCCTTGATCTCGTTGCCGCCCTTGCCCTCGGTCTTGGCGACCGGCGGCAGCCAGCTCATGTCCTGGAAGTTGGAGATCACGGCCCAGACCTTGTCGGGGGCCGCGTTGATCTCGACGGTCTCCTCGACCTTCTTGCGGGTGGGGCCATGCGCCTGGGCGCCGAAGGAGACGACGGCGAAGGCCGCCGCCGTCGTGAGTGCGAGAAACTTCATCGGGTCTTCGTCTCCTCGGGAACGCACAGTCTAGGGTGCTGCGGGGGGCTCATGCGAGGATGCGGTCTTCGCGCCCCAGGGCGGCGGCGACCTTGTCCTCGATCCAATTCCAGGCCTCGCGCTCGGCGGGTCCGGCGGTCTTGGATATCGCGATGGCGTGATAGCGCATCTCAGTCAGGATCTTCTCGGGTTCCAGCATGTGCAGGCGCGTCGACAGGATCGCCGCCTCCAGCACCGCGGCCTGGGCCCGGTTGTAGCCGAAGAACGGCATGTGCGCGGCGCTGTGCACCATGCGGCCGCGATAGCGGGGGCGCACCGCGTCCTCCTCCACCGCCGCCACCTCGAACTCGGCATGGCCGAAACTGTCGGCGAGGCGCTGTCCGGGGATACGGTCGCAGGCCACCAGCGGCCAGTCGCGCCGCCCGGTAACGGCCCCGGCGATCACCCGGACATCGCTCGGGCTGGAGGCGGAGAAGTACGGGTTGGCGTCGAGGTTCAGGATCGTCGGCGAGGGGCGGAACGGCGCCAGCACCCAGGCGGCCCCGTCCTGGATCAGGCCGAAGGGCACGAGGTGGACCGCCCCCTCGGGGGACAGGGTGACCACGACGGTCTCGAGGATCAGCGGCACGGGATCAGGTCTCCGTGGCCGGGACGAGCTTGCCGCAGACGATGCGCGCGCCCGGCGCCTCGGGCGCGTCCGACACCCGGTCGGCGTCCTCGGCTTCGCCCGGACCGACGGTCTCAGGCACGCCGGCATCCGCCTCCGGGGCCGCATTCGCCGCGGCACCCGATCCGGAATGCTTGGTGTGGCCGGCCTTCTTGAAGGCGGTGGTGTCCTCCACCTCGGCATCGGCCGCTGCGCCCCAGACGAGCGCCTCGTCCTGCACGTAGCGCTTGCCCAGCCGCCACGCGGTCTCAGCCTTGGTCAATTCGCCCCCGAGATAGAAGGCATGGGCCCCGTCCTCGGCGACGTTCAGATCGGGAAAGAAGGCCATCGCGTCGGTGCCGACCTTGTGGACGTCGCGGTTGTAGATGTGGATTCCGTCCTCGGCCACCGCGACGCGGTAGTTGGGGTCGCGCACCTCGGCCGCCTGGGCCGCGATCTCGTCCGGGGTCTGCACATAGGGTCGCTTGTCGTGCAAGGCCAGGAGGGCGCGACCATATCCTTTGGGCAACGCGGAATCGGCCTTGGCCGCGTGCATGACGCGGCGGGCGGCATCGTGCTCCTCCACGGTGCGGCGGGTGTGGTTGGAGACCTGCACGATCAGCACGTTGCGGATGGCGAGTTCCGAGCACATCCCCACCAGCAGGGCGGTGACGCCCAGGCTGTCGGCCTCGGTGAGCTCGGTGAGGTTGCCGGTGCCCATCATCATCTCGATGCCCGGCCAGCGCCGGCGGGTCTCGTGATAGCGGGTGATCGAGTCGACGAAACCGAAATGGATCGGTTCGAGGATCGGGTCGGCCATGAAGGGCTTGCCCGCCTTCTCCATGCGGGCGATGGCGCGGTCCAGCGAGGCGAGATCGTCCGGCCGCACCGGCACCAGCACCGGCACCGCATCGGTCTCGAAGGCAAGGTCGAGGGTCTCCTCGTTGAGGCTGAGCAGGTAATCGGCCCCCGCCTTCGCCCCGCGCGTGAGTTCGTCGAGGGAGAAGGAATCGACGCTGACCTTGAGGCCGGCGCCCTTGAGCAGCCGCACGCACTCCTCGAGATGCGGGAAATCGGTGTCCGGCAGGCCGCCGAGATCGATCACGTCGGCCCCCCGCCGGGCGAGATCGAGGCCCTTGGCCAGGATCTGCTCGGGGCTCATCTTCGAGGCGTCGACGATCTCGGAGAAGATCCGCAGGTCGTGGCGCGACAGGTCCACCGTGCGGCCGGCCAGCCCGAGATAGGCCGGCAGGTCGACGATCTCGTCGGGGCCGCGCTCCACGGGCAGCCCGAAATGCGCCGCCAAGGCCTCCGGATTGGCGCGGCAGCGACCCGGCAGGACGATGCGGGTGGCGCCCGCCGGGATCGTCACCCGGCGGCGGATGATCTCCTCCGTCATCAGGGCGGCGACCTTCACGCCCGCATCGGCGATGCTCCAGGTGAAGCGCTCGGCCGGCAGGGTGGCGGCGACCTTCTCCAGGCGCGCCTTGGCCATCCGGCCGGTGATGAAGACGAGGTGCTCGGGGGCGCTCACGCGGCCTCCTTGAGGGCGAAGGCGGGTCCCCGGATCACGATCTCCCCCGGATAGGCGGCCGCGAAATTCGGGAACGCCGCATCGACGAGGCCGAGCCGCGCGAGGTCGGACGGGGTGGCGCCGGGCGGGCCATCCGCCGATTTCACCAGGAGGCAGCGCGGCGCATGGAGCTGCGTGGCGAGCCACACGGCGAGGCTGTCGGAGGTGACGGCCCAGGATTCGGGGATCTCGGGATGGCCGCCCCGGAGGGTCGCCGGGTCCCAGACCGGGATTTTTCCGCTGGCGAGGGCGGCGTCAAGGTCGCGGGCCACGGTCAGGCGGGGCTCCAGCGCCCGAAAAACCTCCGCCATGTGTCCCATGCCGTCGAGGGCGAGGCGGTGGGCCAGCGCCTCGTCGAAGGCGAGCGCCCCCTGCGCCTGGCGCACCGCGTCCGCGAAGGGGCCGCCGCCCGGCACCACCACGCAGGCGCCTTCGCCACCTTGCGCGAGATGACCGAGCCAGGCGCGCAGGCGGTTCCGGTCGGCGACGAGGCTGCCGCCGAGCTTCACCACGCTGGGGCGTTGATCGGGCCTCACGCGGCGTTCCGCCGGTCGAGGGCACGCAGCGCCCGCACGGCCTCGCGCACCCGGTCCGGGTCGAGGCCGCGCGTCCGGTCGCTCGCTCCGCACAGGCCGCCGCGAAACCCGAGATAATGCGCGCCGGATCCGGCCAGGAGCGGGATGTCGGCCAGCGCCAGGGAGCCGGCGAGCCCGGAGATCAGCCCATGCGTCCGGCACGCGGCGGTGAAGCGCCTCAACGTCGCCGCCTCGCAATGGTCGGTGAGGCGCCGCCCGTCCTTGAGGGCGGTGTCGATCATCGCCCCGACGAAGCCGGCGCGGGCCAGACGGGACGGGAGATCGGCCCCCACGCCGTGCTCGGCGAACAGGACGGCAATCAGCCGGCCGGGGGCGGCCTTCGCCCCGGCGGCGAGGACGGCGTCGGACATCCCCGCCCGCACGGCGACCTTCACGTAGCCGATGCCGGTCTCCGCCATGGCGGCGATGCGCGGCACCAGCGTCGCGTCGTCGTCGGACTCGCCCGCCACCGCGCTGGTGATCGCCCGGCCGCCGACCGACGCGACGATCGCCCGCACGAGCGCCGGCTTCAGGGCGCCGAGCGCCCCGCGCGCCGGGTCCTTGGCATCCACGAGGTCGGCGCCGGCCAGGGATGCGGCCCGCGCCTCGTCGGCATCGCGCACGCTCACGAGGAGCCTCGGAGCCGTCGCGTCGGGATCGAGGGGGGAGGGGTTCGACACGAAGGGTTCGATTCTCATGATGGCGCGATCGGCACGGGGCGGGTCAGCGGATCCCGCGCATGGCCGGATGTCGGGATTGCCCTAGCAAAAACCCAAACCGATCACGAGCGGTTCGGCAAGGGCTCGGCGAGCAGACGGTTCTTCACCACCCAGCGCATGGCATGGGTCCAGGTGTCGTCGGTATCGGCCCGGATCACCACCCGGCCGCCGCGGATCACCTTGCCGGTGGCCGCCTCGGCGATGGTGACGGTGAGGTTGAAGATCTGGTTGGAGCCCTTCTCGACATAGCCGCTGATCGCCAGATCCGCCCCCAGATTCTTGGCGATGGCGGCGGCGCACCCGTCGCATTTGTAGAGTGGCGCCTGCTTGGCGATTTCGTCCGCCTGCGGCGCCACGTCCACGGCCTCCACCGCCCCGGCCGTGGTGAGCGCCGTGCGCAATTCCTCGGTGACGAGGCCGAGCCGGCGCACCTCGTCGGGGCGGGCCTTGCGGCCGCCGACGACGCCCGGATCGAACAACTCGACGCCGAAGATCGCGGCCTTTTCCGGCGCCGCGCGGGCCGGCCCGGCCAGCAGGGGCGCGATCAGCAGGCCGGCGAGGAGGGGTCCGAGGCGGGCAGGTCCGAAGTGGGGAGGGGCCATGGGCGCGGGTCTCGGTCGCGGGCTTGGGGGGATGGGGCGCGATGGGAGAGCAACGTCGCTGCCCTGCGGGGCGATCCCGTGCCTTCCATGAAGTGATCCGGTTTCTGCTTTGTTTCCGCAGCGCGCCATAGGCCTTCTCGGCCGCCTCGCGCGTTACGACGACGCGTCCCGAGACGATGGCTCGCCGCGATCAGTCTCGGCGAGCGGCGATCTCGCCGGCCTCGCCGATGGCGAAGGCACCGCGCTCGGCCTGGGCGAGCCCTTCGAAGACGAAAGGCAAGTGCTCGGGCTCGATGTCGATCGGGCCGCCTTGGGACAGGGTGCGCACGGCCTGCGCCAGGCTGTCCCGCCCTGCGCCAAGCTGTCCCGCCCTGCGGGCGGCATCCGCCTGAGAGCGTCGGCGGCGAGGTCGACAAGATCGGTCATGCGCCGATCCGACCACACGGCCGGATCGATGCGGAACGGAGCGGCGGGAGGCGAGGAGGCGGATTCGGCGGCCGATGCGAATGCCTGCACAAGCGATCCTTATGAAGCTCTCATCAATCCGCGATTGAGCCCCGGAGGAAGATGGGGATAGCCTGCCGCCCGCATGCAAGCACCGGTTCGAACCCTCCTCGCCCCGCTCGCCCTGACGCTCGGGCTGTGCGGTCCCTGCAGCTTCGTGGGGTCGGTCCAGGCCCAGGAACCGACGGCGCGCGAGGCGCCTCCGCCGACGACGGCGGCCAGCGACACCCATATCGGCTTCCTCTACCGGCCCGAACCCGCCCCGTCCTCCTACGACGCGGAGGCCGCCCCCGAGGACGAGGGCGTCGCCGGGGCGCGGATGGGGATCAAGGACAACAACACCACTGGCCGCTTCACCCAGCAGACCTACGCCCTCGACGAGATCGCCCTCGCCGCGGACGGGAACGCCGTCGAGGCCGCCCGCGACCTCGTGGGACGCGGCATCCGCTTCCTCGTCCTGGCCCTGCCGGCCGGCGAGGTCCTGGCGGTGGCCGACGCGGTGAAGGGGGAGGGCGTGACGGTGTTCAACGTCGCCGCCCCGGACGACCGCCTGCGCGGGGCCGATTGCCGGGCCAACGTCTTCCACGTGATCCCCAGCCGGGCGATGCAGACCGACGCGCTGGCGGAATTCTTCACGCTGATGCGCTGGCGCAAGATGTTCCTGATCGCCGGCCCGCAGGAGAACGACCGGCTCTACGCCGAGGCGTTCAAGAACTCGGCCCGCAAGTTCAACCTGAAGATCACGGCCGAGAAGCCCTGGACCTTCGGACCCCTGGCCAAGGCGCGGGGCGACACGCCGACCCGCTCGGAGGCGATGGTGTTCACCCGGGGGGTCGATTACGACCTCGCCATCGTGGCCGACGAGGCGGGGGATTGGGGCGATTACGTCCCGTTCCGCACCGTCGATCCGCGCCCCGTGGCCGGCACGCAAGGGCTCATCGCCACCACCTGGCACCCGACCCTGGAGACCTGGGGCGCCGCCCAGGCGCAGAACCGTTTCCGGCGCCAGGCGGGCCGGCTGATGCGGCCCCTCGACTACCAGGCCTGGGCGGCGATCCGCTCGGTGGGCGAGGCGGCCTCGCAGAAGAAGACGACCGACCCGGCCGTGCTCGGCCCCTACCTCACCGATCCGGCCTTCAGCCTGCCCGCCTACAAGGGCGTCTCGCTGACCTATCGCCCCTGG
>JAKONB010000216.1 GCA_022702195.1 Beijerinckiaceae bacterium
GACGAACGAGATCTTGGTGATCGATTTCACCGACTTGAACCCGTATTTCCAAGGCACCACCAGCCGGATCGGCGCGCCGAACTGGTTGGCCAGCGGCTTGCCATAGACCCCGGTCGCCACGAAGGCGAGGTCGTTGGCGGCCTCCTCCAGGGTGAGCCCTTCCACGTAGGGCCAGGGATAGAAGAACGAGCGCTGGCCCGGCGCCATCGCCTTGTCGAGGAAGGTCTCCATCCGGATGTATTTCGCCCCCGCGGCGGGCTTGGCGAGGGCGACCAGCTTCGACAGGGGAAAGCCGGTCCAGGGCACGGACATCGACCACGCCTCGACGCAGCGATGGCGATAGAGCCGTTCTTCCAGCGCCATCTTGCGGATCAGGTCGTCGACGCCGATCTCGAACGGCTTCTCCACCAGACCGCCGATCTGGATGGTCCAGGGACGGGTCTTCAGGGCGTTGGCGGCCGGCAGCACCGTCTTCGAGGTGCCGAACTCGTAGAAGTTGTTGTAATCGGCGCTGTATTTCTCCGGCGTCAGGGCGCGGTCGAGCGTGTAGGCGCCGTTGCGCTTGGCCGGATAGAGGTCGCCCGTCGGGTCCGAGGCCGCCAAGGCGCCCCGGGGCGCCAGGAGCGACGCGGCGGCGAGGCCGGCGGCCCCGCCGAGCAGAGCGCGCCGATCGAGGAACACGCTCTCCGGGGTGGCGCGATGCTCGGGGATTTCCCAGCCGTGCCGTCGGATGATGTGCATGACGTTCTCCTGCCCAGGCGCCAACCCGGCCTTGCTCTCGTCGGGACATTGGCGCGTACGCGGACGCCGGCAAGCCCGATCCCGTCACCATTCGGCGAGGTGCGCCGATCGGTTACACCGGGTGCGCCGTCAGGAGGCGGGCGGATCGTCGCGAAGAGCCCGGCGCAGCACCTTGCCGACATTGGTCTTGGGCAGCGCGTCGTGGAACACCACCCGACGCGGCACCTTGTAGCCGGTGAGTTGCGACCGCGCGTAGGTGCGCAGGCCATCCGAGGTCAGCGCCGCATCCTTGCGGACCACGTGGGCGACGACCATCTCGCCGGTTTCGGCGTTCTGCGCCCCGACCACGGCGCATTCGAGGATGCCCGGATGTCCGGCCAGGACCTCCTCGATTTCGTTGGGATAGACGTTGAACCCGGATACCAGGATCATGTCCTTCATCCGGTCGACGATGCGAACCTGCCCATCGGTCTGGAAGACCGCCACGTCGCCGGTGCGAAAATAGCCGTCCGGCGTGGTGGCCCGAGCCGTCTCGTCGGGGCGGTTCCAGTAGCCGGCCATCACCTGCGGTCCCCGCACGCACAATTCGCCGGCCTCCCCGAGCGCCACGTCACGGCCATCGGCGCCGCGAATCGCCACGTCGGTGGATGGCAGGGGAAAGCCGATGGTGCCGCTCCATTCCGCGAGCTTGGGCGGGTTCACGCAGACCACCGGCGAGGTCTCCGACAGGCCGTAGCCCTCGATGATGGTGTGGCCCGTCACCGCCTTCCATCGGGCCGCCACCGGCGCCTGCACCGCCATGCCGCCGGCGATGATGAAATCGACGTGGCTGTAATCCACCTCGCCGATCCTCGGGTGGTTCAGCAGCAGATTGAACAGCGTATTGACCCCCGCCAGATGGGTGAAGCGGCTGGTCCGCAACGTCCTGACGAAGCCGTCGGCGTCGCGTGGGTTGGGGACGAGCAGGCAGCAGCCGCCGATGCGCAGGAAGAAGAAGAAGCAGCAGGTGAGCGCGAAGATGTGGTAGAGCGGCAGCGCGGTCACCATCACCCGCGCGACCGGATCGTCGGCTGAGCAGCCGAACCAGGTCTGGCATTGCACGACGTTGGCCACGACGTTGCGATGGGTGAGCATCGCGGCCTTGGCGATGCCCGTCGTGCCGCCGGTATATTGCAGGAAGGCGAGGTCGTCGGGTGCCACGCTGACGTTCGGTCTCGGCAGCCCCCGGCCCCGGCGCAGCACGTCGCCGTATCGAGAGGTCCGGTCGGCGGGCAGGGCGTAGGGCTTCACCGCCTTCTTGAGGTGGCGTGACACGAGATCGATCACCCGTCCCTTGAGGCCGAGGCCGTCGCCGGGGCCGGCGACCACGATCCGCTCGAGCCGGAGGCCGGGAATCGCCTCGGCGACCGTATGGGCGAAGTTCTCGAGCACGAAGAGCGCGCGCGCGCCCGAATCGTTGAGCTGCGCGGTGAGTTCGCGCGCCGTGTAGAGCGGGTTGACGTTGACCACCGTGCAGCCGGCCAGCAGCACCCCGAGAATCGCCGTCGGGTAGGCCGGCACGTTGGGCATCATGATCGCGACACGGTCGCCCTTGGACAGTCCCTGAGCGGCCAGCCACGCCGCGACCGCCTCGGCCGATTGTCCGAGCGTCGCGAAATCGATCTGCGCGCCGAAGCATTGGATCGCCGGCCGTTTGCCGTGGCGCCGGACGCTGTTCCCGAAAAGATCGATCAACGTTCCGAGACCGGCGATGTCGATCTCGACCGGTACGTTCGACGGATAGGCCGCCAGCCACGGGCGCGGGGCGTGGCGTGCGCCATCGGCGCCGCCGCGCCGGGACAGTTGGTCCTGGACCATGTCGCTCCTCCTCCGATGCGCCGCAGTGACTTGGTGCCACTTTCGTTCACATCTGAACTATCTTCCCGTAAGCGGCCGCCGCGATCAAGCCATTACGCCGCGTCCGCCCGGAGTCGAGGCCGCAATCCTCTCCAGACCAGACTCGCATGGGGAAGGAAGGCCGCGCATGTCAGTCCGACGGCGAGCAGCGCATCCGATCCGTCGAGCGGCCGTTGCGGCCAGGAGCCGAAACCGACAGCCCGTGCCAGACCCAGGATAGCGAGGGCGAACCAGAGGGCGAGATAGCGGACGAAGAGGCACGCCGCGCCGCGCGCCAGCCGACGACGCCACGGGCCAGGTCCGGCGATTCGACGATGCGCCAGCAGCCGGCCGACGCCCAGGGCCGCCCCGAAGGTGACGGCCGCCGCGGCCGCTCCGGCGGCGTAGGCCACGGCCATGGTCTGATGGCCGAGGAACGTGATGCCACCGGTGGCGAAGGCGCTGCGCAGGACGAGGCCGCCGAAGGTGGGATACAGGCCGAGGCCAAGGATCAGGCCGAGCCCCACGAGCCCGCCGATTAGGCGCCGGATGGCTCGGGTCGGCCCGGAGCCGAGCATGGCGAAGAGGATGGCCGCCAGGCCGTAGACCAGGGCGGCGCAGAAGAGCGGGTAACGGTCGAGGAAGAACCCGTAGAACCGGGCCTCGACCATCGGCGGCAGCGCCGCGTTCTGGTCGAAGCCGGTGATCGCGGCCAACACGATGGCCAGGACGGCCGCTGCCAGGGGGCCGAAGGCGTGAACGGCAGCGGCCAAGGCCATCAGCCCTCGTAATGGTCCCGCACCAGACGATCGAGCAGGCGAACGCCCCAGCCGGCGCCCCAGCTTCGGTTGATCTCGCTCGTGGAGGACGACATGGCGACGCCCGCGATGTCGAGATGCGCCCAGGGCACGTCGTTGACGTAGCGCTTGATGAACGACGCGGCGGTGGCCGCGCCGCCGTGACGGCCGCCGGTGTTCTTCATGTCGGCGAACTTGGAATCGATCGCCTTGTCGTAGGCCGGGATCAGCGGCATCCGCCACACGGCCTCGCCGGTGGCCTCGCCGGCGGCGGTGAGCTTGGCGGCCAGGGAATCGTCGTTGCTGAACAATCCGGCGATGTCCTGCCCGAGCGCGACGATGATCGCCCCGGTCAGGGTCGCCAGATCAATCATGAATTTCGGCTTGTAGGCGCCCTGGACGTGCCAGATCACGTCGGCCAGCACGAGACGGCCCTCGGCGTCGGTGTTGATGACCTCGATGGTCTGGCCCGACATGGAGGTGACGATGTCGCCGGGCCGATAGGAATCGCCGTCGGGCATGTTCTCGACGATGCCGATGGCCCCGACCACGTTGACCTTGGCCTTGCGGGTGGCGAGCGCGTGCAGGGTGCCAACGACGCAGGCGGCGCCGCCCATGTCGCCCTTCATGTCCTCCATGCCCCCGGCGGACTTGATGGAGATGCCGCCGGAATCGAAGCAGACGCCCTTGCCGATGAAGGCGATGGGGGCCTCCGCGGCGTCGGCGCCGTTCCAGCGCATGATGACCACGCGCGGCTCCTTCACCGATCCGCGCGCCACGGCGAGCAGGGCACCCATGCCCAGCGCCTCGAGCTTGCCGGGGCCGAGCACCTCGACCTCGACGCCGAGCTTGGTCAGCTCCTCGGCGCGGCGGGCGAACTCGGCCGGATAGAGCACGTTCGGCGGCTCGTTGACGAGCTCGCGGGCGAGCACGACGCCCTCCGCGACGGCATCGGTCGCCTTGGCGGCGGCCTCGGCGGCGGCCGGATCGGCCACCATCAGGGTCAGGTTCGTGCCCTTGGATTCCTCGGTCTCGCTCTTCTTGCGGGTCTTGTAGCGATCGAAGCTGTAGCTGCGCAGCCGGGCGCCCAGCGCGAAATCGGCGGCGTTCTGCGCGCTGGCCTCGAGATCGGATGCGCCGAGCGCCACATGGGCGGTGCGGCCCGCGACCTTGGCGGCGGTGAACCCGCCGAGCGCCGCCCAATCGAGCTTGGCCCGATCCTTCTCGCTGCCGAGCCCGATCACCACCAGGCGGTCCACGTCGAGGCCGGCGGGGACCGGCACGGACAGGGCCGACAGGGACTTGCCCTTGAAGCGCTCGCTGGCGGCGGCGCGGGCCACCAGATCCGCGGCGGCCTGCCCGACGGTGCGGACGAGGGCGGGCGCCAGGAGAAGGTCGTCACCGACGAACAGGACGAGGTCGCCCTGCCCCACCGGACCCAAAGGTCCGAACGCGATCGTGATTCCGTCCGCCATGACGCTGCTTTCCGAAGGAACGTGCCGAAGGTCGAGTCCGACGAGGTGCGGCGCGGCACGAGAGAGTGCGCGGCGCCTCGGAGCTTCTTGTGTACCCGTTGAGGGCGAGAACGCAACGCATCGGCATGGCCGCGAAACGGCCCGAATTGGCAGGTTCACGGAGGGATCGACGGGCTTGCGGGGGCGGTGCTGGATCGATGTGTGCCGGAGGCGTAGACCTTCGGCCAGGGCGAGGCCCCGACCGCGAGAACCGATGACGCAGATCGAGCGCTACATTTTCAGGATCGCGCTCGGAGCCTTCCTCGCCTGTCTGGTCGGCCTGACCGGGACGATCTGGGTCACCCAGGCCTTGCGCGAGCTCGACCTGATCACGGCCAAGGGCCAGACGCTGATCATCTTCTTCCTGATCACCGGCCTGTCGCTGCCGACGCTGATCACGGTGATCGCCCCGGTGGCCCTCTTCATCGCGGTGGTCTACGCGCTGAACAAGCTCAACGGCGATTCCGAATTGATCGTGATGTCGGCCGCCGGCATGCGACCGCGCCGCATCCTGCGTCCCTTCCTCACCCTGGGACTCACGGTGAGTCTCGCGGTGGCGTTCCTGACGATCCAGGTGATGCCGTCCTCGTTCCAGGAGCTGCGCGACGTGCTCACCCGGGTGCGCG
>JAKONB010000138.1 GCA_022702195.1 Beijerinckiaceae bacterium
GGCCGTTCTGCACCGCCGAGCCGGTGAGCCCGTAGCCGGATTCCTCGAGATAGCCGGTCTTGAGACCGTCGGCGCCGATGTCGAGGGTGAGCAGCGGGTTGCGGTTCTGCTGCTTGATCTTGTTCCAGGTGAATTCGCGCTCAGCGAAGATCTTGTAGAGGTCGGGATAGGCCTCGATCAGGTGCAGGGCGAGCTTTGCGAGGTCGCGCGCGGTCACCTTCTGGTCCGGGGCCGAGTAGCCGGTGGCGTTGCGGAAGGTCGAGTGGCTCAGGCCGAGCTCCCGCGCCCGGTTGGTCATCATCCGGCCGAAATTCTCTTCCGACCCGGCGATGCCCTCGCCGATGGCGATGGCCGCGTCGTTGCCCGACTGCACGATGAGGCCGCGCAGCAGGTCCGACAGCTTGATGCGGCTGTTGAGCTGGGCGAACATCGACGAGCCGCCCCCCCCGGCCCCGCCCCGGCGCCAGGCGTCCTCGGTGACCTGGAACTCACTGTCCATGGTGAGCCGGCCCTGCCGGATCTCGTTGAACACGATCTCGGTGGTCATCAGCTTGGCCATGCTGGCCGGGGAGAACGGTTCGTCGGCGCCCTTCTCGAACAGCACCGACCCTGAATCGGCATCCAGCAAAATCGCGTGCGGCGCCGCGGTCTGGAAGCTCTGGGCCAGGGCCGGGGCGATCTCGACGAGGCCCGCGAAGGTCAGGATCGCGCCGGACAGGACGGCCCGGACAAGTCTCGTACGCATCATCGCCTCATACCGGCCGGCCCGACGAAGGCCGACCCTCCCTGGCATCACGGTTCAAGCGTGACGTTACAGGGATTTCCCGTTGAGATCGAACGCCAAGTTACCGAAACTCCCCTGTCGTCCGCGTCGCAGCCGGGAGCTTTCTTCGCCGACAGGCAGCCCGGTTCGGGGGCGAGAGCGCGTCGAACGAGAGCCGGGAGGCCCTGGCTCAATTGGCCTCGGCCACCTGCGCCCGCCGGCTCCCGGATCGGCTCCCGGCCACCACCAGGGCGGGCTTGGCCGGCTTGCCCGGGGCTGCGGCCAGCTTCGTCGCGACGGTCTTCGACGCGGCCGCCACGGCGCCGGCCGGATGGGCGACGGCGGACCGGACCGCCGGGGGACCCGAGATGGGGCTGGATTTCGCCGTGGGGCCGGCGGCCGAGGCCATCCGCACCGGCATCGGGGCGGCTTTCGTCCGGGCCTCGGCCACGGGGGCGGCACCCGATCGGGCCGGCATCTTCGCCGCCACCAGCGTCCGCCCGGCCACGGCGGGCGCCGCCGGGGGAAGCGTCTTGCCCGCGATGGTCTTGCCCGTGCCGATCTTGCCGGCGGTCGTCTTGCCGGCCGCCTGGGCCGGCATCATTTGGGCCGGCACCGCCCGGGCCAGGCGCTGCGGGTGGTTCTGGAGGCCCGGATTCAGGCCCGAGACCGCAGCCGGCCCTGGGCGCTCGGAACCGGCATGGGCCAGGCGCAGCGGCGGCGGTGCCAGGGCGAGCGGTTCGGCCTCGCGGGCGGGACGGGCCGCCGCGAGGGCGACCCGGTGCGCACCGGCCTCGGCGGCGATCGGGGGGCGGGGGCGGAACGGCTCGGCCGGGGCGGCGGTGGGCTGGAGCGCCGGGGGCACCGCGACGCTGGCGGAGGCGACCAGGATCGGGGCGGGACGCGCCGGACGCGGGGCGGGCGCGGCCTCCTCGGACGTGGCGGACGCCGCCTCCGCCTCCACCTCTGGCTTGAAGGCCAGGGCGGGCCGGCCGGCCCGGGCCAGTTGATCGGACGGGGCGGTATCAGGGCCGAGATCGGCCATCATCACCGGGCCGCTGCCCCGCACCGAGGCGGGCTCGCCGTCGGTGCGCAGGGTGGCGAGCAGCTTGCGGTCGTCGCTGCCGGCGGTGGAGGCCTTGCCGACATACTCGACCCGGACCTTGGTGGTGCCGCGATTGTGGAATTCCAGCGCCTGGGCCACCTCCTCCGACACGTCCATCAGGCGCTCGGCATGATAGGGGCCGCGATCGTTCACCCGCACGATCATCGAGCGGCGATTGGTGAGGTTCGTCACCCGGACATAGCTCGGCAGCGGCAGGGTCGGGTGCGCCGCCGCGATGGAATGGCGATCGAAGACCTCGCCATTGGCGGTCATCCGGCCGTGGAAGGCGGCCCCGTACCAGGAGGCGAGCCCCTCGCGGACGTAGCCCCGCGCATTCTCGCGCGGCACGTAGGTGCGCCCGGCCACCACGTAGGGCTTGCCGGAGAAGCGGCGGCCGCCGCCCTTCGGGATCACGTCGCCCTCGTTGTAGAGGCGCGGGCTCGCCTTCACGCCGTACTTCGCATCGTAGGAGGAGCCGGGTTTGCCGGCGAGGGTCTGCGGGTTCTGCGCGCAATTGGCGGTGGTCAGCGCCACCGCGGAGACGGCCATCAACCGCCAGACGGGGAGCGCGGCCGGTCCGAACAGACCGGCCTTCGTCGAAACCGCCATGCCGACACCTACATCCTCGGTACGCCACACCGGCCGCGCGTCCGGACCGAACGGGTCCGGGGCGAAGCCTCCGCAACGGGCCGAACGGGCTCCGGCTGCGAGACCGGGAGAATTGTCCCATCTGCGTAAAGGAAGCCTGAACGCTCGGACGATCGGCGATGGCGGCGGGGGAGGCACGGCGCGGCCCCGCCTCCCGCAATGCCTGAGCGAAGTCTTGCAAGCCGCTCTCGAACACCGCGAATTCCCCTGAGAGGCCTGCCCGAAAGGTGGTCTCCGGCTTCCGGGAAAGAGGCGATGCGACATCGCGGATCGCGAGCATCGTCCGGGCTGCGATGCCCAGGACGATGCTCCGGGCTTCCCCGCCGTCGCAGCCTGCGACGGAGCCTCTTGGGCCGAGCCCCCGGGGAACGCCTTCAGGCGTTCCATCCGAATTCCGGATGAACGCCTTCACATCAAACGATATTTCGTCAACACGATGGATCGGGGCCCGCGATCGCCCCCGACGAGCCGACGGGCGCCCTCAGCGCGCGTCCGTCTCGGTGAGCTGCTCGATCGAGCGGGCGCCACGCTGCTTGAACAGCAGGTCGAGGGCCTCCAGCATCAGGCCGTGCATCTTGGCACGCTCCGCATGGGCGATGTCGCGCAGTTGATCGTAGACCGGCGGCTCGAGATAGACCGACATCTGCCGGGCCCGTTCCTTCAGGGTCGCGGGCGCGCGCCGGCGCGGGGAAGGCGTGCCGCGGTCGAGCGAGACGATCTCCGCCGTCTGGACCGGTTTCCCGGCCGGTTGGGGCCGGGCCGGCGCCGCCGCGGCGGCGACGATGGAGGCGAGACTCGGCCTAAGCGGCTTTGACATGCTTCGATACCTGCATCCGTTTCTCGATCCAGCCCCAGAGCTTTCGCACTTCCGTGGCCGCCTGCCCCTTCGGGTTGAATTCGGTCACCCCCTGCCCGACCCCGATGGCATCCTGATGGTCCGTGCGCGCGACGATGTTCACGTCCGGCAGGATGCCCAGCACGGCCAGGCCGTCGGCGGCGTCGCGGATGCGGTAGGAGCGCGGCGGGGTCTGGTTCAGGACGAAGGCGAACTTCTTTTCCAGCCGATAGATGGCGGCCAGGGTCGGCTTGAAGGCGCGCAGATCCGCCGGCGTCGGCCGGCACGGGATGATGCACAGATCCGCCGCGCGGATCGCCGACAGGGTGCCGTTGGAATCGACGCCCGGTGTATCGATGAAGACGTAATCGTAGGACGAGTCACGCAGCTGCGTCATCACCGCGTCGATCTGAGTCGCATCGATCTGAGCGACCTCAGGTCCCTCCGCCGTGCGATGATCGGCCCAGTCGGAGATCGTCGCCTGCCGGTCCATCTCGAGAATGCACACGGACAGCCCCCGTTCCTGGGCCGCAACGGCGAGCGAGATGCACAAAGTGCTCTTGCCGCTGCCGCCTTTCTGCGTGACGAACGTGATGGCTTTCATGCTGGCGCCCTTTCGCGACCTTCGAGCCGTCCTGCTGTACCGGCGGCAACCCGAACGCGTCGTCCTGTGACGCAAGGATGCCGGCCCTCGCCTTTCGCTCATCATGGTTAACCAACCGTTAAGCGTCCGCGATCAAGTCCTTTTTCTCGATAATAATCAATCTAAGGTTGGAAACTCCATGGTTGGGCGGGTGATCCGTCTTCTCAGGCTGTCGCGTTCCAGATAAACCTCGAGATGCATTCCAGCCTTGTACAGGCCAGATTTTAAACCTCAGATATCAATGCGCGATGTGTCGCAATCCCAGGATAAGCATGGATGGTTCGCTTCCCGCATCCGCATCAGGATCCCGCCGCGTTGCAGGAGGCCTTGGTGGCCGCGGGCGTCGTCGGTCTCTGGACCTACGAGGCTTGGCCCGACCGGCTGGATCTCTCGGCCTCCCTGGCTCATCGGCTCGGCCTCGATCCCGCCACGTCGGCGCGGGGCATGCCGCTCAATGCCCTCCTGACCAGCGTCCACATGGCCGATCGGGTCCGCGTCGAGAACGAGATCCATGCCGCCCTCCTGCGTGGCGGACGTCTCGAGGTGGGATTCCGCACCGTCGCGGGCAATTGCTGGCTCGCCCTACGCGGGCGATTCGATCGCGACGGGGATGCCCACCGGCCGCGGGGGCGCGGAATCGCCCTCGACAAGACGGAGGACGGGTCCGGCCCGGTGGGACAGCATACGGTGAACCGGATCGCCGAACATGCCATCGCCATGCGCGAGCTGGTGAGCGCGTTGCGGCGCCCGGCCCTGACGAAGCTCCTCGACGGCCTGATGATCGAGATCGGCTTCGAGCTCGCCCGGCATCTCCGCGACGCCCCGGACACGAGCCGTCACTGAGGGCCGGATGCGGCGCCTGAGCGAGGGCCAGATCCGCTTTCTCCGAAGGGATCAAACCGGATCCGGTCGGGTCACGGTCGCGCCAGGGCCTCGTGGGCCGGCCGGGCCTTGCGCAGGATCAGCGCCCGCAGGCCGGGGGCCGGTTCCGGCCGGGCCAGGGCGCGGGCATAGGCCTCGATGAGGCCGGGGCAATCGTGCGGCAGGCCAGGGGACCGCGTGGCCGGGCGCCGGTCCCGCACCTCCGCCGGGGCCGCTTGCCCCGCCCCGGCTCCTTGCCCAGCGCCTTGCCCCACCGCCCGGGCGAGGAGCGTCCGGGCCTCCCGCGGCTCGTCCAGCGCCTCCTGCGCCAGGAGGAGGTTCCCCTCCCCGCCGATACGCCGGCAGGTCTCCGCGTCGCCCGCGCGCATCGCCCGCTGGAGATAGGCCCCCACCGCCACCACGGTGGCGTCGTCTGCCCCGGCCAGGGCGCGGCCGATCGCCCGCTCGGCCTCGCGCCGGAGCCGGTCGACCGCCTCCGCCTCGGAGCGCCCGGCGCGGTAGCCGTCGCGGTAGCGGGCGGCGAGGCGCTCCAGCACGGGCGTCCGCGCGAAGCCTTCGAGCAGCGGAAGGGCGCGCAGGATCGCCGCCCGGGCGGCGGCGGGGCTGGCATCGTCGTCGAGGGTCGAGTCGGGAAAGCGGTCGGTCTCCACGATCTCGGTGACGAACCGGGCGCGGACCAGGCGCGGCGCCTCGGGCACCCAGATGTCGGCGGAGGCGACGGACAGCGCCTCGTCGACGAAGCCGGGCTCGATCCCGGCGGCGACGTAAGCCGCGCGCTCGGCGGCGGCATCGGCCTGGAAGACCTGCCCGAACAGGCCCTGCTCGTAGGGGGCGTGGAAGCCGAGGCGGCCGCCCGTCACCAGGAAGCGGTCCTGGCCGCGCGCGAAGGCGAGGGTGCAGGCCGAGACGCAGTAATCCGGCACGTAGGTGGCCAGGTGCCGGGCGGCGATCAGGTCGCCGATCGCACTCGCCTCGTCCACGAGGCCGCCCTCGCTGGTGAGGTGGATGCGCACGACCTGCGGACTGGCGGCGAGCAGCCGCTCCAGTCGGCCCGCAGCGCCCTCGCCGATCTCGCCCGCGAGGCGGATGTCGCGCCCGTCGGGGCCGAGATGGAGGCGCAGTTCCCCCGCCGGCTCCCGCGTGCGCAGCCTGTCCTCGAGTTCCACCGACAGGGCGGCATAGGCTGTCCCGAGCCGGGCCGGCCGCCCGGCGACGAGACCGAGCAGGGCCGCCACGAGACAGAGAACGGCGACGCGGCGCCCGGATCCCCTGCCCTGCCCCATGCTCCCGCCCACCATGCGGCCGCCCTTCGCGAAATTGCGGCCGGCCCCTTCGGCTCCGACCCGATCGGCCCATGATGGCGGCTCGACGGTCCCACGCAAATGCCCTGCCGGCCGGCCGCACGATTCGGCCGGGCCAGCCGTGGCGGGAAAGAGATTTTCCATGCGTCCCGGCGCCGCCACGCGCGGTCAGGCCGCTGCGAAGGCCGTCGGACAGGCAAGGTTTGCCTTCGGGCGAGGCCGATATGCCGCAGCCGGCTTGCCCGAACTCCCGTTGATCGCTTCGGAGAGAGTGGAGTTCGGCGCCGCGCGGGCTTGCTGATCCGGCCACCGCTTGACTCGGCCGGTGGCCGGATCAGTCGCCCCGGCGCAGCAGGTAGGTATCCATGATCCAGCCGTGGCGGGCGCGGGCCTCGGTGCGCAGGCGGCCGATCTCCCCGGCGACGTCGCCGAGGCGGCCCGACAGGACGATCTCGTCCGCGCTCCCCAGATAGGCGCCCCAGTAGATCGTCAGGTCGGGATCGAGATGGTCGAAGCGCGGGTGTCCGTCGAGCATCACCACGATGCTGTCGGCGTCCGGCGGCAGGCCCCCGGCGATCTGGCGGCCGGTGGTGATGTGGATCGGCGCGCCGATGCGGTTGAGGGCGATGCGGTGGCTGGCCGCCAGGGCCTGGACGCTGCTGATGCCGGGGATCACCCGCACGGCGAGGGGCAGGCGCCCGCGCGCTTCGATGCGGTCGACGATCCGCAGGGTGCTGTCGTAGAGGGAGGGGTCGCCCCAGACCAGGATGGCTCCGACCCCCTCCTCGGGCAGCTCGGCCGCGATCAGCGCCTCGTAGAGGGCGGCGCGGGCCGCGTGCCAGGCCTCCACCGTCCCCCCGTAATCGGCCGGGTCGCGGTCGCGCTCCGGGTCCTGCGCCTCCACGAAGCGGTAGGACCGGCCCTCGATGTAGCGCTCGCAGATCGCCCGGCGCAGGGCCACGAGGTCGGCCTTCTCCTGGCCCTTGCCGAGGGCGAACACCACGTCGACGGTGTTGAGGGCGCGGATCGCCTGGATCGTCACGTGCTCGGGATTGCCGGTCCCGATCCCGATCACCAGAAGTGTTCTCAAACCTGCGGGTCCCCGGACATGCGGCGGCGTCCGGATCCGGATAGGCGAGAAAAACCGGTCTGTCGCGTCCCCGGTCGTCGTGCTATGCGTGCCGGAGCATGACTCGCGTTTCGCACATGGCACTCTGGCTGGTGGCGGTGATCGTCCTGATCGCCGTCGGCGCCATGCCGTCGGGCGCGCAGGCGCATGAGGGCCACCGGCATCCGGGCGGCGCGCGCGTCGTCCAGGGGGCCGTCGAAACACCCGCCCCGGTCCTGTTCACCCCGCTCCTGTCCGCCCCTGTCCTGTCCGTTGCGAAAGCGACCACCCCCCCGACCGGGTTGCGGGTTCCGGCGCGGCTGGGCATCGCCAGCGCCTGCGACGGTCTCTGCTGCGGCGGCGCCTGCCAGGGCGGCCCGTCCTGCTGCACCGGCACCGGCCTCGCCGTCGAATCGGCCACGTCCGTGCCGCCGCGCCGACCCGGCGAGCCGGCCCTGGCCCGCCCCCTCCCCGCCCGGACCGACGTGGTCCCGGAGGCCCTGCCCGAACCGCCCAGATCCTTCGCCTGACGCTGCCCCCGCGTCCCGGCCCCCGGTGACCGCCTCCGTGCGGCCGGGAAGCGGGGCGCCGTGCCCTGCTCATTCGGCGAAAGATCCCGGCCATGTCCTCCCCTCTCCGCGCCGCCCTGCGCGCGCTCGCCCTCACCGGCGCCCTGCTGCTGTCCGGGGGCACCCGGGCCCATGAGGGCCACGATCACGGGGCCGAGCCGCCGCCGGTCCCCGTCGCGACGGCCCCGCGCGCCGAGGCGGCCTCGGAGCGCTTCGAGCTCGTCGCCGTCGTGCGGGGCGGCGACCTCGTGCTCTATCTCGACCGCTTCGCCAGCAACGCCCCGGTGGCGGGCGCCCGCGTCGCCCTGTCCGTGCCGGGAATGCCCCGGATTCGGGCCGTCGAGACCGGGCCGGGGACCTACCGCGCCGCCGTCCCCTGGCTCGCGGGGCGCAACCACGCCGACCTGATGGTCGGGGTGACGCTGGAGGGCAGCACCGACATCCTCGACCTCGATCTCGACATGCCGGGCGTGGCCCCGACTCCCGCCATGAATCCTGCCATGAATCCCGCCGCCCTCACCCTCGACGAGCGCCTCGGCCACCAGAATCCCGCCGCCCTGGCGGGGGGCGGCTTCCTGATCGGGCTCGCCGCCGTCGCCCTGGCGCGCGGGCGCCGCGCCGCGCCGGTGCTCGGGCTTCTGGCCGTCACCGCGACCCTGCTTCTCACCGGCGCCGCCCTG
>JAKONB010000224.1 GCA_022702195.1 Beijerinckiaceae bacterium
ACGCCCAGTTCTACGCCTACGGCGTCGCCGACCCCGAGAACCCGCTCACCGGCGGCTTCCGCTCGGCGGCCGAGCGGATCACGCAAGCGATGGAGGCACACCCCAACGCCACCTTCGACGTCGGCCAGGTCGCCTTCGGCCAGACCGTGACGATCTCGATGGACATCCTGCGCCAGTTCGCCGGCCGCAAGGGCGCGAACCCGAAGAAGTGGATCATCACGGCCGGTGACGCGGAGGGCGGCGGCGTCGTCCCGTTCCTCTACAAGCCGCGCGGCCCGGTGAGCTCCCTGCAATGGGCGATCGGCCTCGAACTGATGCTGCTCTCGGGCGATCCGGAGCGGGCGATCCTCACCACAGATCACCCCAATGGCGGTCCCTTCACCGAGTATCCGCGCATCATCCACCTCCTGATGGACAAGGAGGAGCGCGACCGCGAGGCCGCGGGCCTGCACAAATCCATCGCCGACCGCTCCGGTCTCGGGGCGATCGACCGCGAATACAGCTTCTCGGAGATCGCCAAGCTGACGCGCTCCGGGCCGGCCAAGCTGCTCGGCCTCACCGATCGCGGCCACCTGCGCGAGGGCGCGCGGGCCGACGTCGCGATCTACCGCGACGACAAGAACCGCACGGCGATGTTCGCCCGGGCCAAGCTGGTGCTGAAGGACGGCGCGATCATCGTCGAGGACGGCGAGATCGTGAACTGGCGCTCCGGCCGCACCCTCGAACTCACCGTCGAATCCGACAAGGCGATGGTGGCGCGCTCCGAGACCTACCTGCAGGATCGCTTCGGCGCCGGGCTGGACAGCTTCGCGGTGCCGGACGACGCCTTCCCGAAACCGGACGTGTTCGAGGGGGTCGCATGTCGCGCCTGACCCGCTTCGTCCCGGATCCGGGGCTGGACCTGAATGACCTGCGTCGCGTGAGGACCGGTGACTGAGATGGCGGAACTCACCCTCAACGGCATTCCGGTGATCGACACCTTCGCGGAGGCGTTCGACGTCGCCGGCACCGCGATCATCATCACCAACGACACGGCGAAATGGGCGATGATCGCCGCAACCACCATGACGGGGTTCGCGACCTCGGTGATCGGCTGCGGCGCCGAGGCCGGCATCGATTGCGAGCTCTCCCCCGAGGAGACGCCGGACGGACGCCCGGGCGTGCGCGTGCTGCTGTTCGGCTTCGAGCCCAACGGCCTCAAGGACCAGCTTCTGAAGCGCGTCGGCCAGTGCATCCTCACCTGCCCCGGCACCGCCTGCTACGCGGGCGTGGACGGACCCACCAAGATCAAGCTCGGCGGCGCGATCCGGTATTTCGGCGACGGGTTCGCGGTGGCCAAGAAGCTGCCCGACCCGCTCACCGGCAAGACCCGGCGCTACTGGCGCATCCCGGTCATGGACGGCGAGTTCCTGTGTGAGGATTTCGTTCGCGCGGTGGACGGCGCGGTGGGCGGCGGCAACCTGCTGTTCCTCGGCCGCAACCATGCCCAGACCCTGCGGGTCGCCGAGATCGCGGTGGACGCCGCCCGCACGGTGGCGGGGGCGATTCTGCCCTTCCCCGGCGGCATCGTCCGGTCCGGCTCGAAGGTCGGCGCCCGCACCAAGGGCATGATGGCGTCGACCAACGACGCCTATTGCCCGACCCTGAAGGGCCGGGCCGGCACCGAACTCGCGGCGGATGTCGGCGTCGTGCTCGAGATCGTCATCGACGCGCTGACCTCGCAGGGCGTCGCCGAATCGATGCGCGCGGCCCTGCACGCGGCCACCGAAGCCGGAGCCGCCCACGGGCTCGTGGCGGTCACCGCCGGCAATTACGGCGGCAATCTCGGCCGCCACCATTATCACCTGAAAGACCTGCTCTCGAAGGAGCCGGCGAGCGAGGCTGGAGCGGCATGACCACCCTCACCCTGCGCCAGGAGCCGCCGGAGCGGCTCGACTTCCTCAACGTCAATCCGCTCTCGCTCGGCGGCCTCAGCGAGAGCGAGGCCGCCCGGCTGCCCGTCGGCACCAGCCGGCGCGGCCTGACCCTGGGCGATTGCTTCGCCATCGCCCTGGACGGGTCCGAGGATCTCGTCATCGAGGGCGGCTCGTCCCGCCTCGACCGGGTCGGTGCCTCCCTGAGCGGCGGCACGATCCGCGTCGTCGGCGATGTCGGCCAGCGCCTCGGCGAGGGCATGAAGGGCGGCGCCGTCACGGTCACCGGCTCGGCCGGCCCCTTCGCGGGCTCGGGCGCCACCGGCGGCACCATCACCATCGCGGGCGATGCTGGGGATCACGCCGGCGGCGCGGTCTACGCCGCCAAGGCCGGGCTCGACGGCGCCACCCTGGTGATCCACGGCGCGGCCGGGGACCATCTCGGCGACCGGATGCGGCGCGGCCTCATCCTGGTGGGCGCGGCCGGGGCCTATGCGGGTTCGCGGATGATCGCCGGCACCATCGCGGCGGCCTCGCTCGGCGACCATCCGGGCTATGGCATGCGCCGTGGCACCCTGCTGGCCGGCAAGGTCGGCGCCCTGGCTCCGAGCTTCGTCGAGACCGGAACCCACGACCTGGTGTTCCTGCGCCTCCTCGCCCGGTCGCTCCGCCCGCTGAGCCCGTCCCACGCCGATCTCGCGGCCGGTGCGCTCACGCGCTACTCGGGCGATCTCGCGACCCTCGGCAAGGGCGAGCTCTGGGTCTCGGCCGCCTGATCGCCTCGGATCGGGGGCCACCCCGATCCGCCGGCGTGAAATTGCCGATATGTCGGTGCCGGATGACCATTTGATCCCGGCCCATGGCACCATTTTGCCAGATCTCGGTTGTCCCGGACAATCCGAGGCGACCCGATGATCATCCTGCTGTCGATCTGTCTCCTGGCTCAGCCGTCGCAATGCCGGGAGGACAAGATCGATCTGTCCTTCGAGGCGCGGTCCCCCGGGATCTGCCTGCGCAACGCGCAGAGCACCATCGCCCAATGGCAGGTCGAGCATCCCGAATGGCATGTCACCCGGTGGCGCTGCGCCACGCGCGGTGGCCAGCCCCGCGACCTCTGAGCGGGCTCACGAAACGCCCGATCACCGCCGTTTCGCACCGGACGCAGGACGGCGCAGCGGGAGTTGTGTGAGGGACACCAAAGCGGTCCGCTGTTCCTAGCGACGACATGCCCTTGCGAATAGTCGAGGCTTGCGCCTAGACATTCCACCCGCGACGCCAAGGTCTTCGGCGTCGTTCGGGAGATAGTGGCAAGAATTGGTAGGACGATGCGCTCGCTGAAGGTCCGCTTCGCGCTGCTGCTCGGCAGCACGGCCCTTCTGGTCGTGCTGGCGGCCTTCGGCGTGCTCGGCTCGATCGGCGCCGCCGAGCGGACGATCGACCGGACGCTGGCGGCGCAGGGGCGCCTCGAATTGCTGGTGGAGCTCTCCGGCCGCATGACCCAGTACGGGCTCGCCGCCCTGGAGGCGGTCAGCAACCCGGATGCGCAGCCCGAGGGGCTCGCCCTCGCCCGCGCCAATGTCGACAAGGCCCTGGTGGCGGTGGACGAGGCCCTCGGCCGCAGCATCGCGGTGAGCGACGACCCCCGCGACCGCACGCAATATGCCGCCCGCACCCGGCCCCTGGCCCAGCTCCGCTCCGCCCGCGCGATCCTCGACCGGCAGGTCGCCCAGGTGCTGCGTCGATCCGACGACGAGGAGCGCAAGAACGCCATCCGGGGGGCGCTCAACGGTTTCGGCGCCATGACCGGGCAGCCGCTCTCCTTCCTGATCGAGGTCGAGCGGCGCTCGATGATCGCCGGATCCGACGCGGCGCGCAGCCTGTCCCAGACCCTGCGGGTCGCCTCGCTGGCGGCCTTGGCGGCGGCTCTGACCATCGTCTTCGTGCTCTACCGAGCGGTGACGCGCCCCACCCTCGCCCGCATCGAGGCCATCCGGCGGGCGGCGGGCGCCGTCGGTCGCGGCGAACTCGACACCCGCCTCTCGGTGGCGACGCGCGACGAGCTCGGCCTGCTGGTGGCCAATTTCAACCGCATGGCCGCGCGGCGCGCTCGCCGCGAGGGGCATCTGGCGGCGGACCGTGCCGCCCTGGAGGACACGGTGGCGGCCCGCACCACGGATCTGCGCGCCGCCAACGAACGCCTCGAGGCGGTGGATCGCTCGCGGCGGCGCTTCTTTGCCGATGTCAGCCACGAATTGCGCACGCCGCTGACGGTGATCCTGGGGGAATGCGACATCGCCGCGCGCTCGGCCGGGCGTCCGGGCATCGACCACGGCCCGGTCTTCGCCACGATCCGCAAGCGGGCCCTGCGGCTCCAACGCCGGGTGGAAGACCTGCTGCGGGTGGCGCGCTCGGAATCCGGTCAGATCGAACTCGACCGCCGGGCCACCAGCGCCCGCGTCATCCTGTCGGATGCGGTGGACGGGATGGCCTCGGAGGCGGTGCGCCGCCGGGTCGCGCTGATCCTGGAGCCGGGGCCGCGCGATGCGACCCTGCTCGCCGACCGCGAATGGCTGCGCCAGGTGATCGAAAGCCTGATCGACAACGCGCTGCGCCACGCGACCGGGGCGACCCGCATCGTCGTCGCCGTTGAGGCCGGCGACCAGGCGGTGGCGACCCTCAGCGTCACGGATGACGGGCCGGGCTTCCCCGAGACCGGGGATGGTCTGTTCGAGCGGTTCCGCCGCGCCAGCCCGTCGCCCGAGTCCGGCTTCGGCATCGGCCTGGCCCTGGCGCGATGGGTCGTCGAACGCCATGATGGCACGATCCGCCTGGAGGCTGGCGAAGCCGGACGGGGGGCTCGCGTAGCCCTCGACCTTCCGATTCTCGAACTGAGCCACGGCCCCGATCCGCGTGCCGACCAAGACCAGATGAACAAGGAGACGACGGCATGACGCGCGTACTCATCGTCGAGGACGATAGCGATATCCGCGCCATGCTGGCGCGCGGGCTCGAAGCGGAAGGGTTCTCGGTGGGCGTGGCGGGGTGCGTCGACGACGCCCTCGCGGCCGCCCGCGACGAGGCTCCGCAGGCGGTGGTCCTCGACATCACCCTGCCGGACGGGTCCGGCCACGACGTCTGCCGCTCCCTGCGGGAAGGCGGATATCCCGGCCCGATCCTGTTCCTCAGCGCCCGCGACGAGGTTCGCGACCGGGTCGAGGGGCTGGCGCTCGGCGCCGACGACTACATCGTCAAGCCGTTCGTCTTCGACGAATTGCTGGCCCGGTTGCAGACACACCTGCTGCGGCGCAAGGAATCCGACGAGCCCCGGACCATCGTCACGGCGGGGCGCCTCGTCCTCGACCTCAACATCCGCCAGGCCGCCTTCGCGGATGCGACCGCGCGCCTCACCCCGCGCGAGGCCGAGTTGCTCGCGCTCCTGATGGACAAGGCCAACCAGCCGGTGTCGCGCGGCGACATCTTCGACAAGCTGTGGGCCGGCCAGGGGGGGCTCTCCCTGAATGTCGTCGATGTCTACGTGGGTTACCTGCGCACCAAGCTCTCCGACTTCGTGCGCTTCGGTGGCCCGGTCATCGTCACGGTGCGCGGCCGGGGCTTCATGCTCGATCTGCGCGGCCAGGATTTCCGGCATTGAGCGGCCACCGGACCGGTTAAGTCTAAGAGGTTTCTCAGAGGGCTGCGGGACGATCCGGCAATTTAGCGCTTGAAGTGGCGCCGGGAATTGCCGATATACCTCCGGCGACAGAAACCACTGCGCCGTCAGCGTCTTACGAACTCCTTAAGGAGACTCGGGGCGCTGTGACGTTCCAAAAAATCCCTCAGGAGAAACACCATGAAGTGGGCCGCCCCCGTCGTTTCCGAGATCTGCGTCGGCATGGAAGTCACCAGCTACGAGTCCGCCGAGATCGACACCTTCAACTGAGGTGTTTGCGTCGCGCTTGAGGGTCGGGGCAGCGTCGGTTCAGCCATGCATCTCGTGATCCTCGGCTCGGCCGCGGGCGGCGGCCTTCCCCAGTGGAACTGCCGCTGCCCGATCTGTACCCTGGCCCGCGAGGATGCCAGCCGCGTGAGGCCGCGCACCCAGTCGAGCATCGCCGTCTCCCCCGATGGGGAACGCTGGCTCCTGGTGAATGCCTCCCCCGATATCCGCCAGCAATTGTTCGACAATCCCGTCCTGCATCCGCGCGAGGGCCTGCGCCACTCGCCGATCCACGCGGTGCTGCTGACCAACGGCGACGTCGATCACGTGGCCGGTCTGCTCACCCTGCGCGAGGGCCAGCCCTTCACCCTCTACGGAACGGCCGGCATCTTGGATTCGGTCAATGCCAACCGGGTCTTCGACGTGATGGCGCAGGGCGTCGTGGCCCGCGAGCCCATCGCCCTCGACCGCACCTTCGAGCCGGTTCCGGGTTTGCGCGTCACGCTCTTCGCCGTGCCCGGCAAGGTGCCGCTCTGGCTCGAGGACGAGACCCTGCAGATCGGGGCCGAGACCGAGACCACGGTGGGCGCGATGATCGAGGCGAATGGCCGGCGCCTCGCCTATATTCCCGGCTGCGCCCGCGTCACCGACGGGCTCAAGGCGCGAATTTCCGGCGTCGATGCGCTGCTGTTCGACGGCACGGTGCTGCTCGACGACGACATGATCCGGGCGGGGGTCGGCACCAAGACCGGGTGGCGCATGGGCCATGTGCCGATGACCGGCGAGGGCGGCTCCATCGCGGCCCTGGCCGATGTCGATCTCGGCCGGCGCATTTTCGTCCACATCAACAACACCAACCCGGTGCTGGTGGAGGATTCGCCGGAACGCGCCCGCGTCGAGGCCGAGGGCTGGACCGTCGCCCATGACGGGTTGCGCCTGACGCTGTGACGGCAGGACGTCTGGCATTTTAGTGCTGACGTTCTTATCTTGCGGGCAATCGGATTGCGCCTGCTGCGCCGCTTGCCTGACAGAGCGGGCCGCCCCGTCTAAAAGACATCTTCCAGGAAACGCTTCGAGACGGACGCCGCCATGACCGCGCCTTTTCCAACACCTGTCGCCGATGAGACGCAGCGCCTGCTGAGCCCCGACGCGCTCGCTTCAGCCCTGCGCGACATCGGGGCGCGGCGCTATCACAACCTCCATCCGTTCCATCGCCTGCTCCACGACGGCAAGCTGAACAAGGATCAGGTCCGGGCCTGGGCGCTCAACCGCTACTATTACCAGGCGATGATCCCCATCAAGGACGCGGCCGTCCTGGCGCGGATGGAGGATGCCGCCCTGCGTCGGATCTGGCGCCAGCGCATCGTCGACCATGATGGCGACGCCCCCGGCGACGGTGGCATCGAGCGGTGGCTGAAGCTCGCTGAGGGCGTCGGCTTCCGCCGCGATTACGTGGAATCGACCCAGGGCATCCTGTCCGCCACCCGGTTCTCCGTGGATGCCTACGTGCATTTCGTGAAAGAGCGCTCGCTGCTCGAGGCGATCGCCTCCTCACTCACCGAGATGTTCTCGCCCAACATCATCTCCGAGCGCGGCTCGGGCATGCTGAAGAATTACGACTTCATCACCAAGGACACGCTGGCCTATTTCGAGAAGCGCCTGACCCAGGCGCCGCGCGA
>JAKONB010000164.1 GCA_022702195.1 Beijerinckiaceae bacterium
ACCAGCGAGGCCGGGGCGTTCTTCCGCGATCGCGCCGTCGTCCTGGTCGTGGCCGCGCTGCAGAGCGTGATCCGGTCCGGGCAGGGGGTGGCCGAGGCTCCCGGTCTGATGCGCGGGCGTTGCGAGGTGCTGCTGGCCGCCCTGGAGGGACACGACGATCCTGTGGCCGAGGAAGTGCGCGGCATCCTCGGTTCGGACGACGAGAAGGCCCGGGCCAACATCCTGTCGACCGCAGCCCAAGCGTTCGGCTGGCTGCTCGACGCGCGCATGCGCCGGGTCGTGACCGGCCACAGCTTCGATCTCGACGCGGTGTGCGCGGGCGACACCGACCTGTTCATCGTGTTGCCGGCCGATGACCGCCGTAAAGAGATCGCGCCGTACGTGCGCTGGTTCCTGGCGAGCCTGTTCAGCGCTGTGCGGCGCACGCCGGTGGCCGAGCGTGTGCTGGTGATCATCGACGAGGCGTTCGTGCTCGGGCGGTTCGACGCGATCCTGCGTGGGGCAGGGGAATTGCCGGGCTACGGCGTGTCGGTCTGGAGCTTCTGGCAGTCGGAGGCGCAGATGATCGAGGCCTATGGCGAGGCCGGGGCCACGATCCTACGCGACACCGCCGAGGTGCTGATGCTGTTCAACCTCTCCGGGGCGCAGGGAGCGGAGCGGGAGCGCTGGTCGACCGCGTTGGGGACGTTCACCGGTGTGCAGGAGACCGAGACGATCGACCCCACGACCGGGAAGGTGAGCCGGAGTACCACCGCGGTGGCGGAGGCACTGGTCCCGGCCTCGGATCTGGCTGCGCTGACCCGGCGGCACACGCTGGTGTTCCTCAACAATCCGGCGCACACCACCGACCCGCTCAAGCTCACCAAGACATTCGCCCATTCGGATACACGTTGTACCGGGTTGCTCGACCTCGTGGCACCGGTCCGGGCGAGCACCTGAGCCTCCGCTGGATCGGGGCACGAACCGAGCCGGAGCATTACACCGCGTGATCGTCGTCCGCCGGTCTGGATGTGGCAGTCTCCGTGGGAATGTCATCCGGTGCCGCTCTCCGGCTGGCTCGCGCCATGCCGATCAGCTCAGCGGCGGTCAGAGTGCGTCCCGGCCGCGGTTCGAGAACTGCGGCGACCGCCTCCAGCGGCCGACTGGGTAGAGCTCTGAAGGCCCGGGGCGGCCATAGCCGAGCGAGGCGTCGCCCTGGCTTGATGGTCGAAGTCTTCAAGGCTGTCCCCTGTGCGCAAAATCCGCCTGGGCTATAGGCGCTCGCGCCACAATCGGGCATCCCGCCCCGTGCATCGACGGTCGGTTGGGACCGCGTCGGTGATGCACGCGGACCCCTGTCCGTGCAGCCGGTTCCGCTCTACGGTCACGCTTCGACGCCCCGTCTTCGACCCGAGCCATGCCGATCCGGCGCGAGCACCGTTTCTTCTACCCGATCGATTGGCCGCAGCTCTCCCGGGTCATCCGGTTCAAGAGGGCGGGGGGGCGCTGCGAGAGCTGCGGTCGGCCGCACGGGCGGCATGTGGCCCACCTCGGCGATGGCCGCTGGTGGGACGACGAGGCCGCGTCGTGGCGGGACGGGCGTGGACGGTGCATGCGCCTGCCGCCCGGCGCGGTCGATATCCTCGGGATCGTGCGGCGAACCTGGGTAGTCCTGGCCGCGGCCCATCGCGACCACGATACGGCCAACAACGCCGGAGCCAATCTCGCCGCATTCTGCCAGCGCTGCCACATGATCCACGATCGCCCTGAGCATCGGCGGCGGCGCTGGCGCACCCTGTTCAGACGCAAGGCGCTCGGCGACTTGTTTCGGGGGCCGTACGCTTGATCGTGGATCGATCGAAAGATCCGGACGCAGATCTAGTCCGGTATCAAGTCTATTTATGCACATGATTGGGTCGGCATAGTCCGACTATGGCCGATCGCGAGATAGTTGAATTATAATCGAGGCGAACCATATATCCTAACTGATACATGGAGGAAGCCGATGGCCGTCGTCTACGTCGAAGCTCGTCCGAAGGGCCGTCCCGAAGGGACGAAGATCGACGACTACGTCGTCGAGGACCATGCCGATCACGTCCTGCACACCGCCGCCACGCAGCAGGCGGCGATCGCCTGGGCGAAGACTCAGGGCCACAGCCCGCACGTCGCCCGGGTTCGGCACCTCAACGACAGGAAGCGGCCCGACCATTGGCGCGCCGTCTGAGCCGGGGCGGGTGGCGGATTGGTGCCACCCGGTTCAATGGGCGGGCTGCGACGGGTCCAAGCCGGCGCGCCAGATCGCACCGCGCAAGTAGCCCTGCCTCGGCTCCCACATCCGTACCCAGGCGAGGTCGCGTTCGAGACGCTCGACTGGGACCCAGGAATTCGCAGGGATGGTGTACGTCGTCACGAAACCGCGCTGCTCCGATAGATCGGTGGCCAGCGGAGACATCGTGCGTCCGATCTGTGGCGTCGCCCGGCGGGCGAGCTCGAACCAGCCTCCCGCGATCACCAAGAGGGCGAGCACGGCCGGATGAAGGGCACCGCGCAGCAGCGCGATGCCAAGGCGGCGCCCGCGCGCGAGGATCTGGCCACGCGGCCACCATCGGCGCCGGGGCTTGGCGAAGGCGGCCTGGATCGAGCGGCGCAGTCTGACCCGGTCGGGGCCGATCAGGGCCGGGTCTTCGAGATGGGCCATGCGCTCGCGCGGCGCGAGCCGCAGCAGTTCGGTCAGCCGCACTCGGCTGTTCTTTCCGACCCGACGCGCGGCGGCGCGTTCGGCTTCCTCGGCACCGCGTAAGCGATCATCCACGATGCGGGCCACGGGTTCAGCCCTCCAACCACGCCGCGGCCGGGGCGGTAGCCGCCATCGCCTTGGCGCGGAAACGGGTGAGATCCTCGACGATGCGGCCGGCCTCGGCGAACCCGAATTGCGTGATGAGGTTATCCTCTGCCCCGGCGAGGTCCTCGCCGATGAACCGCAAGCCGCCCTTCTGCAGGAGCTCGTTGGCGCGCGCGTCGAGGCTGAGCCGCTCCAGCCGGGTCAGGGTGACGCCCTTGCCGAGCGCCTTCAGGGCGTCCGGGTCGACCGGGCCCTCGACCTGGTTCTCGACCGCGAACCGGGCGGCCGCGAACGGTGCTGCGAGGTCGAGCAGCATCGGGGCGTTGGCCAGGGCGCCGGGCTCGCTGGTGACCACGACGAGCAGGGCGAACGTGATGCCCCGTCGGCCGTAGCGCCCGCCCGCCTCGCGGATCAGCGGTAGGAGCGAGCCGGCGGTGTTGGCCCCGACATCGACGATCACCGGCCCCTCGGCCGCGGCCATGGCGTTGAGCACGCCGTCGAATTCGGCGCGTGCGGCCTGGCCGCCGGTGCGGTCGATCTCGCCGCGTTCGGCGCGGACCGGGAAGAAGCTGAGTCGGTCGTCGAGTTCGACCAGGCGGCGGCCGGCCTCGATCTCGATCAGGCGGGCGGTGGGCAGGCATTCGGCGAGCGCACGCACGAGCACCGTCTTACCGGAGCCGCCCTTGTCCTGGGCGACGAGGAGGATACGCGGCATCGGGTCAGGCCTTCTTCAGGAGCTTGTGCAGGGCGTCGAGGCCCGCGCGCCGGATCGCCTCTTCGCTGGCGTGCGCGGTAGTGTCTGGAGCGGGCGGCGAAGCGAGCGGGACCGGTGTGATCAGCGCCGGGGCGGTGGTGTCGCCGGTGCGTGGGGGCTGTGGAGCAGCGAGATCGGCGCGGGCGCGACGTGCGGCGGCCTGCTCGGCCTGTCGACGCAGCTGCGCCTCGACCTGTCCGACGATGGCGGTGAGGCGGGACGCGGTCAGGGGGCGGCCGGCACCCTGGGTGACGCCCTGGGCCGCCATCGCCGCGGCGATGGCGGCCCAGGTGATGCCGCCGTCGCGTAGCTGTCGGATCATCGGCAGGCCGTCGCGCACGGCGCGGGTCACGCCGGTGGTCTCCCGGCCGATGCCGCCGGCGGGACGCGTGGCCTGGACGCGCTTGGCGTCCCGGGCGAGGCGCTTGGGATCGAGGGTCATGGCCGGGAGGGTTGCCCGGCCCGGGGTTAACGGCG
>JAKONB010000184.1 GCA_022702195.1 Beijerinckiaceae bacterium
GATTTCCTCCTGGAAGATCCGCATCTTGTTATGGCCCCGGAACACCGTCGGCTTCATGTAGAAGCCCTCGGCGAACTCGCCGTCCTTCACGTTGCGCTCACCGCCGGTGAGGCACTCGGCCCCTTCCTGCTTGCCGATATCGACGTAGCTGAGGATTTTCTCGAGCTGCTCGGAGGAGGCCTGGGCGCCGATCATCGTGGTCGGGTCGAGAGGCGAACCCTGGGTGATTGCCTCCACCCGCTTGATCGCCCGCTCCATGAAGCGGTCGTAGATCGATTCGTGGACCAGCGCCCGGCTCGGGCAGGTGCAGACCTCGCCCTGGTTCAGGGCGAACATGGTGAAGCCTTCGAGCGCCTTGTCGAAGAAGTCGTCATCCTCGTTGGCGACATCCGCGAAGAAGATGTTCGGCGACTTGCCGCCGAGCTCCAGCGTCACCGGGATCAGATTCTGCGAGGCGTATTGCATGATGAGGCGACCCGTCGTCGTCTCACCCGTGAAGGCGATCTTGGCGATGCGGGGCGAGGAAGCCAGCGGCTTGCCGCATTCCAAGCCGAAGCCGTTGACGATGTTGAGCACGCCCGGCGGCAGCAGGTCGGCGATCAGCTCGGCCAGCACCAGCACGGAGGCCGGGGTCTGCTCGGCGGGCTTGAGCACCACGCAATTGCCGGCGGCGAGCGCCGGGGCGAGCTTCCACACCGCCATCAGGATCGGGAAGTTCCACGGGATGATCTGGCCGACGACGCCGAGCGGCTCGTGGAAATGGTAGGCCACGGTGTCGTGGTCGATCTCGGAGATCGAGCCTTCCTGCGCGCGCAGACAGCCGGCGAAGTAACGCCAATGGTCGATGGCGAGCGGGATGTCGGCATGGGTGGTCTCGCGGATCGGTTTGCCGTTGTCCCAGGTCTCGGCGAGCGCGATGAGATCGAGGTTGTCCTCCATCCGGTCGGCGATCTTGTTGAGGATGCGGGCGCGCTCGGCCGGCGCGGTGCGGCCCCAGGCCTCCTTGGCGGCGTGGGCGGCATCCAGCGCCCGGTCGACGTCGGCGGCGTCGGAGCGGGCGACCTCGCAGATCACGCGGCCGGTGATGGGCGAGGTGTTCTCGAAGTAGCGGCCGGCGGCCGGGGCGACCCACTGGCCGCCGATGAAGTTCTCGTAGCGGGCCGAGAAGGGCGACTTGGTGCCCGCGTTCAGGAATTCCGGCTTGTTCATGGCGTATCCTCCTGTTTGTTTTTTTGATGGGCTGCAGACAAGGCCAGACCCGGGGCCAAAGCAAGGTGGACTTTTGGCCAACCCGCCCGGGAAGGCGGGCGAGCGCCCATCGAAAGACTCTGCGTCGCGCACCGGATGGCGTCTCGGTGCGGAGCGAGGATAGACCCGATCGGTCCGCTTTGCGACCGTCGCGGGCCACATCAGGGAAGAGACAGGCGGGCGATTCGCCGGGCGGTGATGCGGCGCGCCACGGCCGCGGCGATGCGCGGTCCGGACCGGTCGGACCCGTCCGCCCCGTGGATCATCAGGCCGGTGGCCCGGCCATCCGCCTCGATGTCGATGGCGACCCGCGTCCCGTCCGGGCCGGCGAAGACCCGGTCGCTCTCCGGCGTGAGGGGGACGGGCGGCTGCCCCGTCGCCTGGACGACCAGCGCGTCGCCCGCCCGGCTGACCGCCAGCGCCGTGCGCGGCCCGATGCGGTAGAATCCGGCATAGCGGTCCAGCACCGTCCGCGGCACGGCGAGGCCGGTCTCCGGCGGGAGGCCGAGATAGAGCGCGGCGAGTTCCCGCGACAGGGACTGGGCCGGGGCGGTCTCGGTATTGCCCAGGATGACGATGGTCAGGCCGAGATCCGGGTAGGTGTCTTTGATCGCGGCGAATCCGCTGACGAAGCCGCCATGGGACCAGAGCCTGTGGCCGTAGGCGCGACCCAGATACAGGCCGAGACCGTAGCCGCGCCCGGTATCGGCCGTCATCGCGGCGAGGGTGGCGGGGGCGAGCACCCGACCCGCGAGCAGCGCGTGGTCCCAGGCCACCAGGTCGTCGAGGGTCGAGACGAGGCCGCCTGCTCCCATGGTCGCGCCGGCCGCCAGCGGAGGAGCGTTGCGCCACTCGCCCGCGACGCGCCGGTATCCCCGCGCCCGGTGCGGGATCACCGCGTCCGGGTCGCCGTCGCCCGTCTCGCGCAATCCGGCGGGGTGCAGGATCGATCGGGCGAGGAAGGCGTCGAGGGGCAGGCCGGTGATTCGCTCCACCAGGGCGGCGAGCAGGATGTAACCGGTGTTGCTGTATTCGTATCCCGTGCCCGGCGGAAACAGCAGCGCCTCGCCGTAGACGCGCGCCACCATCTCCATCGGGCTCCGGGCGATGCGCGACAGCACGGTTGGATAATCCGGCAGGGCGGTGACGTTGGGCAGGCCCGACATGTGGGTCAGGAGCATCCGGAGGGTCATGCCCTGCCAGGCGACGGGCAGGTCCGGCATGTGGCGCGCCACCGGATCGTCGAGGCCGAGCCGGCCGTCTTCCGCCAGTTTCAGGATCGCCGCGGCGGTGAATTGCTTGCTGAGCGAGCCGATGCGGAACCGGGTCTCCGGCGTGTTGGGGAGGCCCCCCTCCCGGTCGGCCGGGCCGTAGGCGGCGCGAAACACCGGCCGGCCGTCGCGGGCGACGATCACCGCCCCGGCGAATACGTTCGCGCGGGACGCCGCCGCCATCAGGGCGTCCGCACGTCGCGCGAAGTCCGGGGCTTCCACGGACTGGGCCTTGGCCGGCAGCCCCAGCATGAGGAGTGCGAAAAGGCCGGCGAGGAGTCGCGACAGCGTCATGCCCGTGGCGTTCGATGCGGATCGGCGTCGCGAGGCTTCTCCACAATTGTGGCGCCGATGCGCGCGGCCGGACGTTGGGCAGCCATGCGGCCCGGCCCGATTGCCGTCGCACCGTCCCCGCCACACCTGCGGGTCTCATCCGAACCGACACGAAGGCATCTCACGGTGACGACCACGCTCGCCCCGGCCCGTCCCGCGCCGCGCACGACGCCCCCCACCTGGAACGGACCGGGCTTCGGGGAATTCGTCGGCATCGTCGCGCTGATGATGGCGGTCACCGCGATCTCCATCGACAATCTGCTGCCGGCCTTTCCGGCGATCCAGGCGCAGTTCGACGTCGCCGACCCGAACAGCCTGCAACTGCTCATCTATGTCTACATGATCGGCTTCGGCATCGCGCAGATCGTCTACGGACCGGTCTCCGACACCTATGGCCGGCGCCGGGTCCTGCTGGTGAGCCTGGCGATCTACGGGGCGGGCTCGTGCCTCGCCATGGTGGCGCCGTCCTTCGGCTGGCTGCTCGCCGCCCGGGTGATCCAGGGCATCGGCGCGGCGGGGGGGCGGGTGCTGTCCACCGCCATCGTGCGCGACCGCTTCGCCGGCCGCGAGATGGCGAGCGTGATGTCGCTGGTGATGATGGTGTTCCTGATCGTGCCGATGATCGCCCCGGCCATCGGCGGGGCGATGCTGGTGCTGGGCTCCTGGCACTACGTCTTCGTGTCGATGCTGGTTCTGGCCGGCAGCCTCGTGGTGTGGTTCTCGGCGCGGATGCCGGAGACGCTGCATCCCGAGTACCGCCGCCGCTTCTCGTTCCGCGCGGTGGGTCAGGCGGTGGCGATCACCTTCCGCAACCGCGTGGCGGTGGGGTACGCCACGGCGCTCGGCCTGCTCACCGGGTGCATCATGGGCTATGTCGGCTCGGCCCAGCAGGTGTTCGATACCGGCCTCTACCAGCTCGGCACCCTGTTCCCGCTGGCCTTCGGGCTGGTGGCCGGCGCCATGGGGGCGGCGACCCTGGTCAATGCGCGGCTGGTGCGGCGGGTGGGCATGCGGCCCCTGTCGCATCTCGGGCTGATCCTGTTCGTGGGCGTGGCGCTCGCCCAGGTGGCCCTCGGGCTCGCCTATCACGGGCATCCGCCGCTCTGGATGTTCCTCTGCGTGCTGGGCCTCAACCAGTTCCTGATCAGCTTCGCGATGCCGAACTTCAACGCCCTGGCGCTGCAGCCGCTGGGCGAGATCGCCGGCACCGCCTCGTCCTTCCTCGGCTTCTACACCACACTCCTGGGCGCGCTGTGCGGATACCTCATCGGGCGGGCCTTCGACGGGTCGGTGCTGCCGATCGGGATTGGCTATGCCGGTCTCGGCGGCCTCGCGCTCCTGGTGGTGGTGTGGACCGAGCACGGCCGCCTGTTCCGCGGTGGCGTCTCGGGGTGAGGGCGCCATTGTCCCCACCTGTCGCGATGCGCTAAAGGGCGGATTAACCCCGTCTTCAGCCCGCACGGCCACGCTTGGCTCTCCTCATCATGGATGGAGCCGACCCGTGACAGGCCGTACGCAGAACGGAATGCTGCTCGTCTCGCGCCTGCTGCTGGCAGCCGCCCTGCTGCCCACCGGGATCGCCCGTGCCCTCAACGTCTCGGGCTTCGCCCTGACCCTCGCCGCCGCCGGTTTGCCCTCGCCGAACGCCCTGGCGACGGCGGCGGTGATCGTCCAGGTGTTCGGTCCCCTCGCGATCATCGTCGGGGTGATGCCGCGCTTCAGCGGCCTCGCCCTGGCGAGCTTCGCCGCGCTCATGGCATTGCCGCTCCACGGTTTCTGGCACCTCACGGGCGCGAGCGCCGTGGTCGAGCGCAGCCTGTTCCTCGCCGATCTCGGCTTGGCCGGGGGCTTCCTGATATACGCCCTCACCGGCCCGGGGGCCTGGAGCTGGTATGGCTGGCGCCGGGATCGCGCCGAGGGCAGCCCGCGTCCGCAGGCCCGCGCGGCCAAGCCAGCCGCCGCGAAATCCGGTGCCCGGGCCAAGCGGCCCGCCGGGCGCGCGCCGACCCGCGCGGCGGCCTGACCGCCGCCCTCAGGGGAGGGGGGCGGTGGCCGTCGCCGTCCCTCGGCGCTGGCCCGAGACCTCGGCGCCGGCATCGCCCGAGAGGCGCCGGAACGCGAAGACCGACAGGACCGAGATCAGGGCCACGGCGAAGAAGGCCGGCTGGAAATCCTGCGCCGCGATTTCCGTTCGGCCATGCCAGGCGGCCGCCCCCTCCAGCGCCAGGGCGCCGAAGGAGACGCCGAGGCTGAGGGACAGCTGCTGGGCGACGCTGGCGAGGCTGGTGGCGGCGCTCATGTCGCGGGGTTCCAGATCCGCGTAGGCGATGGCGTTGACGCAGGTGAATTGCAGCGAGCGCACGCAGCCGCCCACCAGCAGGATCGCGACGATGATCCCGTGCGGGGTCTGCGCCGTGAACAGGCCATTCACCGCCAGGAAGCCGGCGGCTACGACGGCGTTGACCAGCATGACCCGGCGGAAGCCGTAGGCGCGCAGGATGCGCGGGCCGATGATCTTGATCAGCAGCGCGCCCGCCGCCGCCGCGAAGGTGATGAGCCCCGATTGCAGCGGATCGAGCCCGAAGCCCACCTGGAGCATCAGCGGCAGCAGGAACGGGATCGCCCCGGTGCCGATCCGGAACAGGCTTCCCCCGGTTACCGCCGCCCGGAAGGTGGCGTAGCGCAGCAGCGACAGGCGGATCACCGGATTCGCAACGTTGCGCGAATGCCGAAAATACAGGGCCAGCAACGCGATCCCGGCCGCGAGGCAGCCCCAGGAGACGCCGTCCGGCAGGAGATGGCGCCCCGAGGAGGCGATGCCGAGCATCAGCGCGGCGAGGCCGAGGCCCGAGAGCAGGAAGCCCGCGACGTCGAGGGCGGGGCGCTCCGGCTCGCGGATGTTCTCGAAGAACACGGTGGCCAGCACGAGGCCGGCGATGCCGATCGGGATATTGATGAGGAAAATCCAGCGCCAGTCGAGGGTGGTGGTGATCAACCCGCCGAGCGGCGGCCCCATGATCGGACCGATTAGGGCCGGAATGGTCAGGTAGGCCAGCGCGCTCACGAGTTCGCTCTTGGGCACGCTGCGCAGGATCACCAGACGGCCCACCGGCACCATCATCGCCCCGCCGACCCCCTGGAGGAACCGCGCCGCCACGAAGCCCACCAGCGTGTTCGAGGCGGCGCAGGCGAGCGAGCCCGCCATGAACACCACCAGGGCGGCGCGGAAGACGGTGCGGGCACCGTAGCGGTCGGCCATCCAGCCGCGGATCGGGATGAAGATCGCCAGACTGAC
Organism: Beijerinckiaceae bacterium; assembly: GCA_022702195.1. Lineage (GTDB taxonomy): Bacteria > Pseudomonadota > Alphaproteobacteria > Rhizobiales > Beijerinckiaceae > Methylobacterium. Next base: position 6,148 of record JAKONB010000184.1, read on the forward strand.
GAGATAAGAGGTCAGCGCCAGCTTGAGGGCGATGGGGTCCTCCCCGAGGCTCCTGGCGATGGCCGGCAGGGCCGTGGCGATCACCGTCGCGTCGGTGTTCTCCATGAACAGGGCGGTGGCGACGACGAGGGGAACGATCTGGGACGAGCGCATGGGGCCGGGCTTGCGTATGGCGAGGGGTAAGGCCGGGGCATCCATCCGGTTGCGCCGGAAGACCGTAAAATCCGGCCTCCGCGCATTTTCGGACGGTGATGCGGATGAAATCCCGTTTGCCGGACGTGTCGTCCAGAACGTGACACCCGCGCAACAGCGGGGCTCCGACCAATCCTCGAAGGCCCTCCGGATGGCCCCCATGCCTATCCACGACGTTGTCGCGACGGTTAAGCTATCGCCCGACGAAGGTCGGTCCCGATCCTCTCCGGAGGTCTTGCGTGGATAGGCCGTGTACAGATTGTCCGAAGGTTGTTGAATGCTCGCGTGGTTCGAACGTTGCCTCCGGGCTCCCCGGAACATCTCCGGAATCGCCGTGCTGGTCACCCTCGGGGGCTGCGGCACGGTCCTGCTCAACGAGACCGGTTCGCTCACCCGCTACGACCGGCTGGTGGCCAGCGACGAGGTGGCGACCCGCGCCAAGCTCTACATCGACAAGGCGGCCCTGGGCTCCGTCCGCACCGTGCGGATCATCCCCACCGCGTTCTCGGCCGAGATCGCCGGGCCGGAGGTCAACGATGTTGAGCGGCGCCTGGTGGCCAACGCCGCCGACCGCGCCCTCTGCTACGAGCTGTCCCTGCGCTACGACGTGGTGTCCACCAAGAAGGCCGATCTCACCGTGCGCGCCGCCGTCACCCGCGTGGGCCTGACCGGCCTGCCGGCGGCGGGCGGCACCATCGCGGCCTCGGCGGGCGTCAGCATCGCCTCGCAGCTCGGCGTGGGCTTCGCCACCACCGTGGGGCGCGTCCCGATCCCGCGCATTCCCATCGGCCTCGGCAACCTCACCATCGAGGCCGAGGCCCTCGACCGGCATCACGAGCAGCGCGCGGCGATGGTCTGGGGCGGGGCGGTGAATTCCTTCACGAGCCAGCCGCGCTTCTCGCCCATCAGCGACGCCTACGATCTGGCGGGTGAGTTCGGCCAGGATTGGGGCGGCTACCTCGCCACCGGCATCGACCCGTTCAAGGCCCCCAACGCGATCCCGAGCTACGACCGCATCCGCATCACCACCCTGGGCGAGGCGCCGCTCGATCCCGATTGCGAGGCCTTCGGCCGGGCGCCGGGCATCGACGGCATCGCGGCCGATTACATCGGCCTGCCCCCCGAATGGACCGACAAGGGACCGGCGGCCCGGGTGAACTGAACGCCACGTCCCGGCCCGCTCTCCCGACGGGTTCGGCTGGGTCGGGTCCGTTGGCGCCGACCAGCCATGCGTTGGCGCGATATCCCCGGGATGGCGACGATTCCGCCTTTGCGTGGCTTCGGCCCGCATGATACTGGCCCGTGCCAACTCGACGACGCCGGACGGCCCCGAAGGCCCGGCGTTCTTGACCCGATTGGGAGTTGGTCCATGGCGCGCATCACCGCAGATTCCATCATCGAAGGCCTGACCTTCGACGACGTCCTCCTGCGGCCGGCGGCCTCGTCGGTGATGCCCACCGAGGTCAGCGTCGCCTCGCGCCTGACCCGTTCGATCCACCTCAACCTGCCGATCCTGGCTTCCGCCATGGACACCGTCACCGAGGCGCCGATGGCCATCGCCATGGCGCAGAACGGTGGCATGGGCGTCATCCACCGCAATCTCGAGCCGGACGAGCAGGCCGAACAGGTCCGTCTCGTGAAGAAGTACGAGTCCGGGATGGTGCTCAACCCCATCACCATCCATCCCGACGAGACCCTGGCCGACGCCTTCGCGCTGATGAAGAAGAACCGCATCTCCGGTATCCCGGTGGTGGAGCGTGGCCCCAACGGCTCGCGCGGCAAGCTCGTCGGCATTCTCACCAACCGCGACGTGCGCTTCGCCACCAATCCGGCCGAGACCGTGGCCGAGCTGATGACCCGCGACCGACTCATCACCGTGCGCGAGGGCGTGGACCAGCAGGAGGCCAAGCGCCTCCTCCACCAGTTCCGCATCGAGAAGCTGCTGGTGGTGGACGACCACTATCGCTGCATCGGTCTGATCACCGTCAAGGACATCGAGAAGCAGGTCGCCTATCCGGGCGCCGTGAAGGACGAGCAGGGCCGCCTGCGCGTGGCGGCGGCCACAACCACCGGCGACAGCGGATTCGAGCGGGCCGAGCGCCTCATCGATGCCGGCTGCGACGTGGTCGTGGTCGATACGGCGCATGGCCACTCGATCAAGGTGCTCGACGCCGTGCGCCGGGTGAAGCAGCTCTCCAACACCGTGCAGATCGTTGCCGGCAACGTCGCCACCCGCGACGGCGCCCAGGCCCTCATCGATGCGGGCGCGGATGCCATCAAGGTCGGCATCGGCCCGGGCTCCATCTGCACCACCCGCATCGTCGCCGGCGTCGGCGTGCCCCAGCTCACCGCCCTCATGGAGGCCGTGGAGGCCGCCGACCGGGCCGACGTGCCGGTGATCGCCGATGGCGGCATCAAGTACTCGGGCGATCTCGCCAAGGCCATCGCGGCCGGCGCCTCCGTGGCCATGCTCGGCTCGCTGCTCGCCGGCACCGACGAGGCCCCCGGCGAGGTGTTCCTTCACCAGGGCCGCTCCTACAAGAGCTACCGGGGCATGGGCTCGGTGGGTGCCATGGCCCGCGGCTCGGCCGACCGCTACTTCCAGGCCGAGGTCAACGACACCCACAAGCTCGTGCCCGAGGGCATCGAGGGGCAGGTGCCCTACAAGGGCCCGGTGGCGGCGGTGCTGCACCAGCTCGCCGGGGGCCTGCGCGCCGCCATGGGCTATGTCGGCGCCCCGACCATCCCCGAATTCCAGGACAAGGCGCAGTTCGTCCGCATCACCAACGCGGGCCTGCGCGAGAGCCACGTCCACGACGTGACCATCACCCGCGAGAGCCCGAACTACCCCGGCCGGGGATGATCCCAGCCCGGAACAAGGACCATCCCATGCGCGTGCTCGTCGTCGGCGCCGGTGCCACCGGTGGATACTTTGGGGCCCGTCTCGCCGAGATCGGCCGGGACGTGACCTTCCTCGTGCGCCCGGCCCGCGCCGAGAAACTCGCCGCGTCGGGCCTTCGGGTGAAGAGCCCGCACGGCGACCTGACGATCCCGGCGCCGAAGACGGTGACGGCGGCCGATCTCGGCGCGGCCGGCGCGTTCGATCTCGTGTTCCTGAGCTGCAAGGCCTACGACCTCGACGCGGCGCTGGCCGACGTCGCCCCCGCCATCGGGCCGGATACGGCGATCCTGCCCGTGCTCAACGGCCTGCGTCACCTCGATGCCCTCGACGCCCGGTTCGGGCCGGAGCGCGTCCTCGGAGGCACCTGCGCCATCGCGGCGACGCTCGGGCCCGACGGCACCGTCCACCAGATGAACGACCTCCACACCCTCACGTACGGCGAGCGCGACGGTTCGCTCTCCCCGCGTATCGAAGCCGTCGACGCCCTGATGCGGGGCGCCACCTTCGAGCCGCGCCTGAGCCGGACCATGATGCTGGAGATGTGGGAGAAGTGGACGTTCCTGGCGACCCTCGCCGGCTCGACCTGCCTCATGCGGTCCACCATCGGCGACATCGTCGCGGCGCCGGGCGGGCGCGCCTTCATCGAGGCCCTGTTGGAGGAATGCCGTGGCATCGCCGAGCAGGCCGGCCACGCCCCCCGCGAAAAGTTCGTCGTGCGCACCCGCGCCACCCTCACGGCGGAGGGCTCGGGCTTCACCGCGTCCATGCTGCGCGACATCGAGAACGGCGCGCGGATCGAGGCCGACCAGATCATCGGCGACCTCGTTGCGCGGGCGCCCGACGCGGCCGGTCATCCGATGCTCGACCGCGTTCTCACCCATGTGAAGGCCTACGAGGCCCGGCGCGCCCGCGAAGCCGCGTAGAAGGATGGGTTTCCGAAGGAATCATCCCTTCGGCGGGTGTCGGGCGGAGCCCGACGAAGAGCCCCGGGGCTCCGCCCTGGACCCGCAAAGGGCTCGGCCCTTCGAACCCGACCTCAGTAGCGCGGGCCGGGCGGCGGCGGGTTGCCGTATTCGAGCTGCGTCTTCGCGTCGAGGCGGCGCGGCGGCGGGGTCGGATCGACGGCCGCCGGGGCCGTCGCACAGGCGGCGACGAAGAGCATCACGAGGCCGGCGAGGCCGAGATGGATGACGGGGGGCATGGGGTTCTCTAAAGCTCCGGGCGCCGACCGATGCGGCCCCGCATCGGTCCTGACGGCGGATCGCGCCGGAAGCCTGACCGTCCTGTGACCCCGCCGCGCTTTAAGCGTGGCCGTATCGCGGCATTCGCCGAAACCCGAAGGACCTTCGCCCTGACGCCCCCCGCCCGCCTCTCCGCCGCCATCGAAGTCCTCGCCGATATCGCCGGACGCCGCCGCCCCGCCGCCGACGCCCTGAAGGATTGGGGCCTCGCCCACCGCTTCGCCGGCTC
>JAKONB010000190.1 GCA_022702195.1 Beijerinckiaceae bacterium
TGCCGGAAATCGTGCGCCGCGTTGTGCAGCGCCATCGCCGGGGCGAAGCCCGCCATGAACACGAGGCCGAGGCCGAGGAAGGCGGCCACGAGCACGGCGCCGAGGCGCTCGTTGGTGCGGTTGCCGGTGAGGACGAGGGTGTTGGTGGTCATCCGTCTGGCTCCTGGCCGCCCCGCCGGCGGCCGTCTGGGATCACGCGGGCGGATGGCAGGTCTCCTGGCTCACGGGTCGTCCGGTCCTGCCGCCTTCCCGGATCGCTCCAGTGGCCGATGGCAGGCCCGTCTCCGCTCACAGTTGCGGGGGCAGCCGCGGTTTTGAGGCTCGCACCCCGCACCGCATTCCCTTTTCACCCCGTCGCCGGGGCACCGTCCGAACCCCGCTTCTACGCGGTTGCAAGGGCGCTGACAACGCGGGGAGCCGGCGTTTTCCGGCTTTGACCGCGCGGGGCGATATCGGGCACAGGGAGCGCATGCCCGATTTCCCACCCCGCATGACCCTGGTGCTCGGCGGCGCGCGTTCCGGCAAGAGCGTCCACGCCGAGGGCCTCGTCGAAGCGTGCCCGGCGCCGTGGCTCTACCTCGCCACCGCGCAGGCCTGGGACGACGAGATGCGGGCGCGCATCGCCCTGCACCGGGAACGGCGCTCGGCCGGCTGGATCACCCGGGACGTGCCGATCGGGCTGCCCGAAGCGGTCGCCGCCGCACGCGGCCCGGTGCTGGTGGATTGCCTCACCCTCTGGCTCACCAACCTCATCCTGGCGGAGGCCGATCTCGAGGCCGCCACGCAGGCGCTGCTGGCCGCCTGCGCGGAGGCGCCCGGTCCGGTGGTTCTGGTGGGCAACGAGGTCGGCCTCGGCATCGTCCCCGACAACGCCCTGGCCCGCCGGTTCCGCGACGAGGCCGGACGCCTGCATCAGCGCCTCGCCGCCCGGGCCGACCGGGTCGTCTTCATGGTGGCCGGCCTGCCGATGATCGTGAAACCCCAACCCGGAGCTTCCTCATGAGCGACACCGAAGCCGACCGTCATCGCGAGAAGATGGAGAAGCGCAAGGCCGTGCAGGATGCCGAGGTGGCGGAGAAGACGATCGAGAAAGGGCTCCTCATCGTCAATACCGGCCCCGGCAAGGGCAAGACCACGGCGGCCCTCGGGCTGATGGTGCGGGCGCTCGGCCGCGGCTGGCGGGTCGGCATGGTGCAGTTCATCAAGGGCGCCTGGGACACCGGCGAGAAGCACGCCTTCGCGGCGTTCGGCGACCGGATCGACTGGCACACGCTGGGCGAGGGCTTCACCTGGGAAACGCAGGACAAGGCCCGCGACATCGCCGCCGCCGAGCAGGCCTGGGCCAAGGCCCTCGACCTGATGGCCGACCCGCGCATCCGTCTCGTGGTCCTCGACGAACTCAACATCGCCCTGCGGTACGATTACCTGCCGCTGGCCGACGTGGTGGCGGCGCTCCAGGCGCGGCGCCCCGATCTCCACGTGGTCGTCACCGGCCGCAACGCCAAGCCGGCCCTGATCGAGGCCGCCGACCTCGTCACCGAGATGGGCAGCGTGAAGCACCATTTCGCGGCGGGGGTGAAGGCGCAGGAGGGGATCGAGTTCTGACCGCCGAACACCCCCGGCCCGGATTCGCCCCAATCGTCCCGTTCAAGCGCGTCATGCTTCGTCCCACGCTCCGTGCCCTCATGATCGCATCCCTCTGCGCGGCCCTGCCGGCCGCCTCCGCCGAGGCGCCGCCGCGCTGGACCGACAGCTATCTCGGGCGCGTCGAGGCCATGGCGGTGATGCAGGGGCTGAACGCCCGGCTTCTGGCCGGGCGCAGCGCCACCGCGATCCTCGAACATTGGTGCGCCGAGCACGGCATGGCCGCGCTTCCGGTCCTCACCGCCGAGCGGCGGCGCGACGCCGACAAGCCGGCCAGCGCCGAGACCCGCCAGCGCCTCCATGTCGGGTCCGACACGCCCCTGCGCTACCGCCAGGTCCGTCTCACCTGCGGCGACAAGATCCTGTCCGAGGCCGACAACTGGTACGTGCCCGACCGCCTCACGCCGGAGATGAACCGGGTGCTGGACACCACCGACACGCCGTTCGGCCGGGCGGTGCAGGCCCTCGACTTCACCCGGCAGACGGTCGGGTCCGAGGTCCTGTGGCGACCCCTGCCGGAGGGATGGGACCAGGAGCCGCCACCGGCCGCCGCCTGCGCGCCGCTGACCATCCCGCGCCACCTGTTCAGCCACCGGGCGGTGCTGTTCACGCCCGAGCGGGTGCCCTTCTCGGAGGTGGTGGAGACCTATACCGGCGCGCTCCTCGATTTCCCGCGCGCCGCGCGGCCGGCGGATCCCGCCTGCGCCGGTCCGGTTACCCTCGCGCCGTGACGGCCTCGCCGATGACTGCCCGCGCCATCATGATCCAGGGCACCGGCTCCGATGTCGGCAAATCCCTGATCGTCGCCGGCCTGTGCCGGGTCTTCGCGCGGCGCGGCCTCGCGGTGCGGCCGTTCAAGCCGCAGAACATGTCGAACAACGCCGCCGTCACCCCGGACGGCGGCGAGATCGGCCGGGCTCAGGCGCTTCAGGCGCGGGCGGCGGGCGTGGCGCCCTCCGTCCACATGAACCCGGTGCTCCTCAAGCCGCAGAGCGAGACCGGTAGCCAGATCGTGGTTCAGGGCCGCATGGTCGGCCAGGCCGCCGCGCGGGACTACCAGGCGTGGAAACCGCGCCTCCTCGCCTCGGTGCTGGAGAGCTTCGCCCATCTGACGGCGGAGGCCGACCTCGTGATCGTCGAGGGCGCCGGCTCGGCCTCGGAAGTGAACCTGCGCCGGGGCGACATCGCCAATATGGGGTTCGCCCGCGCTGCGGGGGTGCCGGTGATCCTGCTCGGCGACATCGACCGGGGCGGCGTCATCGCCAGCCTCGTGGGGACGCGCGCCGTGATCGATCCGGAGGACGCGGCGATGATTCGCGGCTTCCTGGTCAACCGCTTTCGCGGCGATCCCAGCCTGTTCGCCGAGGGGATGGAGACCATCGCGCGCGCCACCGGCTGGCCGAGCCTCGGCCTGATCCCGCATTTCCCGCAGGCGGCGCGCCTGCCGGCCGAGGACGTGCTCGGGCTCAGCGGGTCGCAGGCCCGGTCCGGCACCTGCACGGTCGCGGTGCCAGTGCTGCCCCGCATCGCCAATTTCGACGATCTCGATCCGTTGAGGGCCGAGCCCGGCGTGTCGGTGGTGCTGGTGCGGCCCGGCGAGCCGATCCCGGCGGCGGCCGACCTCGTGCTGCTGCCCGGCTCGAAGACCACCATCGACGATCTCGTGTTCCTCCGGGCGGAGGGGTGGGACGTGGACATCCACGCCCATGTCCGGCGCGGCGGACGGGTGCTCGGCCTGTGCGGCGGCTACCAGATGCTGGGCCGGCGCATCGCCGATCCCCAGGGCATCGAGGGGGCGCCCCGCTCCGTGCCGGGCCTCGGCCTCCTCGACGTCGAGACCGTCATGACCGCGCAGAAGCGCCTGCAGGCCGTCACCGGTGTGAGCTTGCCCGATGCGGTGCCGTTCGCGGGTTACGAGATGCATGTGGGCGAGACCACGGGACCCGACACCGCCCGTCCGTTGATTCGCCTCGCCGACGGGCGGCGCGACGGGGCGGCCTCGGCGGATGGCCGGGTGTTCGGCACCTACGTCCACGGGTTGTTCGCCGACGACCGCCAGCGGGCCGCCTGGCTGGCCCGGCTCGGCACCGAATCGTCCGGCGAAGCGTATGAGGCCGGCATCGAGACGGTGCTGGATGCCCTCGGGCGACATATCGCGGCGCATGTCGACTGCGACCGGGTGCTCGCGCTGGCGTCGTAGCGCGCGGGCGGCTTAGGCTCGGATCCGAGACCCGCACGGAACGGGTCCGGCCGAGGGAGACACACGATGACGTTGCCGCCGCCGCCGGTGGATGCGCGCCTCGCGCATGACACCGTCCGCACCGTCACGCTGCGGCTGATGCCGCTCCTCGGGGTGATGTACCTCATCGCCTATATCGACCGGCAGAACATCTCCTACGCCAAGCTGCAGATGGTGGGCGATCTCAGTCTGAGCGAGAGCGCCTTCGGGCTCGGGGCGTCGCTGTTCTTCCTTGGGTATTTCCTGTTCGAAGTGCCCAGCAACGTGGTCATGGAGCGGGTCGGCGCAAGGCGCTGGTTCGCCCGGATCATGCTGACCTGGGGACTCATCACCGTCGCGCTCGGATTCACCCAGAGCACCGCGATGTTCTACCTGTTGCGCTTCCTGCTCGGCGTGGCCGAGGCCGGATTCTTCCCCGGGGTCCTGTTCGCCCTGACCCTGTGGTTTCCGCAATCCCACCGGGCGCGGATGATCGGCTGGTTCATGATGGCCAGCGCGCTCGCCAATGCGGTGGGCGCGGCGATCGGCGGGCTCCTGCTCGACCTCGACGGGGCGTTCGGGCTGAAGGGCTGGCAATGGGTGTTCGTCGCCACAGGGCTTCCGGCCCTGG
>JAKONB010000219.1 GCA_022702195.1 Beijerinckiaceae bacterium
CCGAGGTGGCTGCGGCGGCGGCCGAGAGCCTGACCGAGCTGAAGGACCCGGCCGCCGGCGCGCCGTTGCTGCCCCTCGTCGCGCATGCCGAGTCCGTCGTGCGCGCTGCCGCCCTGCGCGGCCTGCGCAATCTGCGCCTGGACGCGTCGATCGGCCCGGCTGTCGCCGCCCTCGGCGACCCGGAACCGGCGGTCCGCACCCAGGCGGTGGGCGTGATCGCCTACCTGAAGTGCGAGGACACGCTGCCGTCGCTCATCAGCGCCACCCGCGATCCGGATGCGGAGGTGCGGCGTGCCAGCGTGGCGGCGCTCGCCTTCTCCCGGCACGGCCATGCCGGCGAGGCGATCGCCGAGGCTCTGCGCGACGCCGATTGGGGCGTGCGCGAAATCGCGGCGGATGCGCTCGGCCGCACCGGCCAGGGAACAGGTACCGCCGCCCTGCTCGACGTCCTCGACGACCCGTACTGGCAGGTGCGCCAGAAGGCCCTGCGCAGCTTCGGCAAGCTGAAGACGCGCGGCGCCGTCCCGGCCATCCTCCGCGCCCTCGGCGACGCGCGCCCGACCCTGCGCAAGGAGGCGGCGGCGGCCCTCGGCGAGATCGCCGATCCGCAGGCGCGCGCCGGCCTGGAAGCCGTCGCCGACGATGCCGATCCGGATGTCCGCAAGACCGCGTGCTGGGCCCTCGACCGGCTGACGGCCTGAGCCGGCTTCGGCGCTCGCCTCAGCCCTCGGTGAGCACGATCTCCTGCAGCCGCCCCGGGCGGAGCAGGCGGATTTGCGCCTTGTCGATGGCGACGATGCCCTCGCGCTGGAAGCGCTTGAGCATCATCGTCACCCATTGCCGGGTCGAGCCGACCAGGGCGGCGATCTCGTCATGGGTGATGCGGCGGTTGATCGCCACGGTCGCGCCCTCGCGCGTCCCGTAGAGATCGCCGAGATTGAGCAGCAATTGCGCCAGCCGCTCGATGACCGAGCGCGTGCCGAGCATCTGCGCCATCGCCGTGTAGCAGCGGCCCTTGGCCTCCAGCGCCGCGATCAGGCAGAGGGCGAAGCCCGGCATCTGGCGGATCAGGCCGCGCAGGGTCGCGCTCGACAGCACCGTGACCCGCACCGGCTCGATCGCCACGCCGGACCATTGGTGGGCGCCGCCGCCATAGATGCTCGGCCCGCCGATGAAATGCCCCGGCGTCCAGTAGGCGAGGGTGACCTGCCGCCCGGACGGGCCGGAATAGAACACCCGGACCCGGCCCGCCTCGATCAGGAAGATGCCCTCGTGCGGATCGCCCTGGGTGAACACGCTCTCCCCCGGCGCCAGGGTCAGGGCGCGGCCGGCCGCCCGCACCCGCGCGATCTCGGGCGGGCTCAGGCCGTCGAGGAAGGTCGCGCCGTCGTCGAGTCCTGCGATGGTCTCGCTCAGGAACAGGGCGCTGGCGATCAGGGGCGCTGGCGTGCGGGGGGCGAGCTGGGCGAGCGGCGCCGAGGACATGGTGGAACTCGCGTCGAGGGGCGGCGGGCGCCCACGCTGGGCGCCCAGGGCGAAACCGGTTTCGCGGCCTCGCCAGTATCGGGCGCGCGCTGCCTGGAGCAATTCCAAATTCATGCGTCGTAACAGTACGTTTTCCTGTTTAAGCGGTCTCACGGGAAAGTTGCTTCCGTTGTGCCAGCACAGACCCCAATGGCCGCAAGTCTTCGCGGGAGAATGAAATTAATTGCTCGCCGCCCGGCACCGCGCCGCTCCTTAATGGCTCCGTTGCCCCGGCTGCCGAAGCCGGGCGATGCGCCTGCCCGATGGAGATTTTCGCGTGATCCAGATCCGCCCGCTCGCCCGCACCCTCGCCCGCGCGACCGCGGCTCTCCTGCTCGCGGGCCTGGCCCCCGGCGCGGCGCGCGCCGAGACGATCCGGATCGCCATCGGCACCCAGGACACGACGATCAACTGCGCCACCGGCGGCCTGCTGATCCGCGAACTGAAGCTCCTGGAGAAGTACCTGCCGCATGACGGCAAGTACAAGGACGCGACCTACGCCATCGAATGGCGGAACTTCACCAGCGGGGCGCCGCTCACCAACGAGATGGTGGCAGGCAAATTGGTGTTCGGCGCGATGGCCGACTTTCCCGGTTCGCTCAACGGCTACGCCTTCGCCAAGGCCGGGCGCCGGAGCCTGTTCGTCAGCGTGCTCTCGGGCAGCGTGCAGGGCAGCGGCAACGGGATCGTGGTGCCGAAGGACTCGCCCGTCCAGTCGCTCGCCGACCTGAAGGGCAAGACCATCTCGGTGCCCTTCGCCTCCACCGCGCACGGGCTGCTGCTCCGGGCCGTGAAAGCGCAGGGTTGGGACCCGGCCAAGGACGTGACCATCATCACCCAGGCCCCCGAGGTGGCGGGCTCGGCGCTGCTCGCCAACAAGATCGACGCCCACGCCGATTTCGTGCCCTTCGCCGATCTGTTCCCGTGGCGCGGCTTCGCCCGCAAGATCTACGACGGCGCCCAGGCCGGGGCCCCGACCTTCCACGGCACCCTGGTCGATGCGGACTACGCCGAGAAATATCCGGAGATCGTCACGGCCTATCTGCGCGCGGCGATCGAGGCGGACCGTCTCGTCGCCGCCGAGCCCGAGACATACGCCGAGCTCATCGAGAAGGTCACGGGGATCGAGGCGGAGGTCGCCTACCTGTTCCACGGCCCCCTCGGGCTCCAGACCCGCGACGTGACCTGGAAGCCGGAATACCGGCAGGCGGTGAAGACCTCCTTCGAGACCCTGAAGCTGCTCAAGAAGGCCGATTCCGACATCGACCTCGACCGGTTCGTGGACGACCGCTTCGTCCGCGCCGCCTCGGCGCAGGCCGGTCTGGACTACGAGGTCCGTCTCAAGGATTACGCGCCCGCTCCCCTGGTCGCGGCGGATGCCGGAACCGGCCAGCCGATCACGGATGTGTCCCGCGTGGCCCAGATCTGGGTGCGGGGTGAAGCGAAGGTCCGCCACTACGCCGCGCCGGAGGCGGCCTTCGCCGCCCTCGCCGCGCTCGAGCGCGGAGGGGGCGCGGCGCGCGCCTTCTATGCCCAGGACCGGCAATCCGGAATCAAGCTCCTGGCGACCCAGGCCTGGTTCGTGCGCGACCGGGACACGCGCCTCGATGCCTTCCTGCTCAAGAGCGATGCCGAATCCCACGCCGCCAAGCATGGCGGCGAGGTCGTCGATTTCGCGGCCGCGCGCAGCGGCGATGCGCGTCTGAGCGCCCGGTGAGCGCCGCGGTCACGGCCGGCCTCGCCCCGGCGGGCGCGCGAAGCCGGGGGCGGGCACGGCGCGGCACCCTGCGCCCCCTGCCCGGCCGGCGCCTCCTCCTGCGCGTGGTCTCGCTCACCGCCAGCCTGGCCGCTTGGCATCTCCTGGCGAGCGGCAAGGTCGATCTCGGCGTGGTCAGCTTCCGCAACGTACCGACCCCCAGCGAGGCCGCGCGGGCCGCCCTCGCCCTCGTCCGGTCCCCGGCGCTCTGGCCCCATCTCGGCGCCAGCCTCGCACGGGTCCTCACGGGGTTCCTGGCGGCGCTCGCCGCCGGGATCGGCCTCGGCGTCGCCATCGGCCGTTTCCGCCTGGGGCGCGACCTCCTGCTGCCGCCCCTGGAAGTGCTGCGGCCGATCCCCGCCGTCGCCTGGATTCCCCTGGCGATCCTGATGTTTCCCTCCTCCGAGCTGTCGATGGCGTTCATCACCTTCACGGGCGCGCTGTTTCCGATCCTCCTCAACACCGTGCACGGGGTCGAGACGGTGAACCCACGCCTCGTCGCCTCCGCCCGCAGCCTCGGCGCGGGCCGGGCCGCGATCCTGCGCGAGGTAATCCTGCCGGGGGCGACCCCGAGCATCGTCACGGGGGCCGCCATCGGCATGGGCACGGCGTGGTTCTGTCTCGTGACCGCCGAGATGATCTCCGGCCAGTACGGGATCGGTTACTTCACCTGGGAATCCTACACGCTGCAGAACTACGACGACATCGTCGTGGGCATGCTGCTGATCGGCTTGCTCGGGATGGGCTCCAGCCTGCTGGTGCGCCGCGTCGGAGCCCTGCTGACCCCCTGGGCCGCCCCGGGAGGCGCCCGATGAGCCGGCCGGTGGATGGCATCGGTGGCCGCGTCGCCGTGGAGGGGGGAGCGATCCGGCTCGGCCGAGGCGCCGCCGCCTTCGACGTCGTCGAGGACATCGACCTCGACATTCCGCCCGAGCAGTTCGTCTGCCTCCTCGGCCCCTCGGGCTGCGGCAAGTCGACCTTGCTCGGGGCGGTCGCCGGGCACTTGTCCCTGCGGCGCGGCCGCGTCAGCCTCGACGGTCGGGACATCGTCGGCCCGCATCCCGACCGGGGCATCGTGTTTCAGCACCACACGCTGTTTCCCTGGCGCAGCGTCATCGACAACGTCGCCTTCGGCCCCAAGATGAAGGGGGTGGCGAAGGGCGAACGCCTGGCCGCGGCGCGCGATTTCCTCGCTCAGGTCGGACTCGCCGACTTCGCAGATCACCATCCGGCGGACTTGTCGGGCGGCATGCAGCAGCGCGTCGAGATCGCCCGCGCGCTGATCAACCGGCCCCGCGTCCTCCTGATGGACGAGCCCTTCGGCGCCCTCGACGCACAGACGCGCCTGACGATGCAGGAGCTCCTCCTCACCGTCTGGGGCCAGAACAGGACGACGAT
>JAKONB010000226.1 GCA_022702195.1 Beijerinckiaceae bacterium
AGCCGTGGACCAGGAGGGCGGCCATCGCCCCCTGGGTCAGGCCCGGATACATGCCCAGGGCGAGGTTGGCGCCCGAGGCGAATTCCTGGATCGCCGAGTTCAGGGTGTGGGGCAGGCCCTGGCCGCCGAATTCCTCCGGCACGGAAAGGCCCATCCAGCCGCCCTGGGCATAGGCGTCGTAGGCCGCCTTGAAGCCCTTGGGGGTGGTGACGCTGCCGTCGGGATGGCGGGTGCAGCCCTGCTTGTCGCCCACGGCGTTCAGGGGCGCCAGCACGCTCTCGGCGAGCTTGCCGCCCTCGGTGAGCACGGCCTCCACCACGTCGGGCGACGCCTCGGCGAAGCCCCGCAGGTTGTCGTAGCGATGGAACGCGAGCACGTCGTTCAGGATGAACAGCACGTCCTCGACCGGTGCCTTGTAGCTCGGCATCGCGCAGCTTCCTCTCCGTGCGGTCGGTGAACCTTATCACGGCTCGGCGACCGGTGGCTCCCTCGATGGTTCATATATAAACTATCCCGGAACGGGTCGTAAAGGGCTGTCTTCAGGCCGTCGCCGCCGGGAGCGCTCCATCTCCGGCCGCAAGATTAACGGGCTGTTTACCAAGATTGCCGAATGTCGAGGGCAGCCGCCCCAATGTTAATCCGCGCCGAGACCGGCGATCGGGAGGACGCGAGGGCCCCGGTCACCGGACTTCGTCCACCAGGGTTTGACGATGACTCGCAACGCACCGCTCGACCTGCACGGCTTCGACCCGGATATCCTCGACGCCGCGCGCGACGTGGCGCGCCGGGCGGGCGTCCCGGTGGAGACGTGGATCGCGTCGATCGTCACCCCGGATGCCGGAATGGCCGCCACCGATCCGAAGCCGGCCGAGCCCGCCGCCGAACTCGATCCCGCCGGGCGGGCCAACCCGGCCGGGAAGGCCAAGCCGTCGGCGTCCCCACAGTTCCCCGCGCCGCAGGACGACGAGGCGAGGTTCCGGGACGACGCCCTCGCGGATGGGACCGGCGCGCCGGTCCAGGGCCGCTCCGAGGGACCGGCCGCAGGCTTCCCGGACGCAATCGGCGAGATGATGCGCCGCCTCGATGCCATCGACCGCCGCATCGTGGCCGATCGCAAGGAATCGCAGGACGCCACCGCCCGCTCCATCGAGACCATCGAGGCGCGGCTCAGCACCGTCCTCGATACCGGCCTCACCCCCGCCGCGCAGATGACGCAGCGCCTGGGCGAGATCGAACAGCGCATGATCGAACTCGGCGAGCAGCTCGCCGCCCCCCGGCCGCTGGGCCGCCGTGGCCGCCCGGTGGACGCGGAGGTCCGCGACGCCGTCAGCGAGATTCGCCTGCGCCAACGCGCCATCGAGGCCAGCCTGTCCGGCGCCACCCCGCCGGCCAGGCCGGCCGCGCCGTCGGCGGCCGTGGCCGAGCTTCAGGTCGAGACCACGCGCCTGCGCGAATCCATCGGCGGGCTCGCCAGCGGGCGCGACGTCGGAGCGCTCGAACAGGCGATGCAGAGCCTCGTCGCCGGGGTCCAGAAGGCCCAGGAGCCCGCCGATCTCGCGGCCATCGCCGAGCCGATCGCCCATATCCAGGAGCAGGTGGCCAAGCTCGCCGACGAGGTCGCCGAGAACGTCCATGTCCGCGTCGCGGCCGATGTCGAGCGGCTCGCCGCCAAGGTCGACGGGGCGATGCAGGGGGGCTCCGCCGGTCTCGTCGAGCAGGATGCGCTGGCCGCCCTGTTCCGCGAACTGGAGGAGATCCGCCGCCTCATCGCCGCCCTGGCCGGGCCGGAGCGGATCCAGAGCCTGGCCGCCGGCCTGCACGCCATCTCGGCCCAAATCGCCGAATTGCAGGGCGGGGCCGCTGGCGGCGCCTCGAGCATGGCCGAGCTGCGCCCGCTCCTGGAGGAGATCCGCAGCGGCCTGCGCCGCCCGTCCGATTCCGAGGGCGGCGGCCGGATTCAGGTGATGGGCGTCGATTCCGACGCGATCATCCACCGGATCGACGCGCTCTCGGAGAAGGTCGACCGGGTCGGAATCAATCCGGTGGGCGATCTGATCAACCGGCTGGAGGATCTCGGGGCGACCCTGCGCCGGCCTTCGGTGCCGGAGGAGGACATCGCGTCGATCCACGGCATGCTGCACGATCTGGCGACCAAGCTCGATCGGATCGGCACCGGCGAGGGACCGAAGGGCGAGGGGCTCGACGCCCTGGAACAGCAGGTTCTGGCCCTGGCCCGTCGCCTCGACAGCCGCGACGCCGACCCGGCCCTGGCCGGACTCGAACGGACCATGAGCGACCTGCTCGCCCAGGTCTCGGCCCTGCGGGCGGACGCCCCCGCCGACGCCGCGTCCGCGGCCGGCGGCTCCGAATCCGGTGAACTCGGCCTCCTGCGCGCGAGCCTGGCGGATCTGCGCGCCCAGCAGGCGGCCTCCGAGCAGCGCATGCAATTGACGATGACGGGCGTCTATTCCGCCCTGGAGCGCCTCGTCGGGCATCTCGGCGTCCTCGAAACCGAGGATGCCGCCGCCCCGCGCACGGCGGCGCGGGTCATCCCCTCCGCCTCGGCGGTGAACGCCCACCGGCCCCCTCCGCAGGCGGCCTCGTCCGGGATCGGCGATCTGGCCGATCTGCCGCTGGAGCCCGGCGCCGGGCGTCCGGGTCGCGAGCGCGCCCCGGAGGGCGCGAGCGTCGCGGCCGAAGGCGACATCAAGACCAGCTTCATCGCCGCCGCCCGCCGCGCCGCGCAGGCGGCCCAGGCCGAGGCTTCGGGCGCGGCCCTGACGGATGCGACGCGCGACGGGCGCAAATGGGCGCGGGGCTCCGCCGGTGCCGATGGGGCGACCGGGGGCGGCGGCCTGACCGACCGCCTGCGCGGCGAGATCGACAAGCGCCGCAAACCGCTCCTCCTCGGGCTCGCCGCCATCGTACTGGTGCTGGGCGCGCTGCAGGCGGTCCATCGCAGCCGCTCGGGTCCGGCTGGTTCGACGGCCCAGGTCGCCACCGAGACGGCGGCGCCGCCCGTGACGGACCAGGCCGCCAAGGTCGATCCGACGATCGTCGCGGCTCCGGCCGCCCCCCCCGTACCGGGGGGCAAGACCGAGGCGGGAGGCAACGCCGAGCCGGCTGCCCGGTCCGGCGACCGGGAGGCGCCCGCGCCGGCCGATCCCCTGACCACCCAATCGCTCGCCGAGGCCGCGCCGGTGGTGTCCGTGCCGCGTGAGATCGGCACCGTCCCGCGGGTCGCCGGAATGAATGGCCTGGCCGCCGAGCTGTCCGCCGTGCCCACCGGGTTCTCCAAGCTGCGGCAGGCCGCCCTCGACGGCGACGGCGCGGCGATCTACGAACTCGCCACGCGGCAATTCGAGGGACGCGGCCTCCCGCGCGATCCGGCCTCCGCCGCCCGACTGTACGAGAAGCTCGCCGCCGCCGGCTACGCGCCGGCTCAGTACAAGGTCGCCAGCTTCTACGAGAAGGGCACCGGCGTCACCCGGGACCCCGCCCAGGCCAAGCTCTGGTACGGCAGGGCGGCCGAACAGGGCCATGCCCGCTCGATGCACAACCTCGCGGTGATCCACGCCGAGACGCCCGCTTCCGGCGGCAAGCCGGATTTCGCCGCCGCCGCCCTGTGGTTCCGGCGGGCGGCCGAGTACGGCCTACGCGACAGCCAGTACAACCTCGCGGTCCTCTATGCCCGGGGCCTCGGGCAAGCGCAGGATCTGGTGCAATCCTACCTGTGGTTCTCCGCCGCCGCCGCTCAAGGCGACGACGACGCGGCGCGCAAGCGCGACGACGTCGCCGCCAAGCTCGACCCCAAGAGCCTCGCGGCCGCCCGGAGCCTCGTCGCCGGCTTCAAGGCGAAGGTGCCGGCCCCGGCCGTCAATGAGGCCCCGGCCATGGCCAATGCCGACAAGACGATGACGCTCCTGGGCGCTCCCGCACCGATCCCCGCCGCATCGCGCAAGGGCTGATCCGACTCCGCCGGCCCACCCGCGAACGCCCCGCGGCCAAGGTGACGTGCGGGTATCTGCCGCCTTTCCTTCGCGCCACGGACAGGCTTGAATGACCGGACATGAAGGCGCGCCCCGTTTCGAGGCCGCGCCGATCGCCGTGCGCGGCGGCTTACGTCCGGAGAACCGATGGCGCGTGTGACCTCGGTACCGCCGGTAGCCCTGATTCTGGGCATTGCCGGCCTCATCCCGTTCCTCGGTTTCGCCTTTCTCTCGATCAGCGGCAGCGACGGCGGACTCAGCACCATCGGGCTGGCGCCGCGCACGGTGCTGTCCACCTACGGGGCGGTGGTCGCTTCCTTCCTCGGCGGCATTCGCTGGGGAGCGGCGGCCTCGCGCGGCGGCGGCGGCATCGATTACGCCATCGCCATCGTGCCCTCGCTGCTGGCCTGGGCGGCGCTGGCCATCCCGGCCCCCTGGGACCTGCGGATGCTCGGCCTGCTGGTTCTCGGCTGGGGCCTGGTGGACCAGGACCTGCCGCGCCGCGGCCTCGTGCCGATCTGGCTCGGCTGGCTGCGGCTGGCGCTCTCGGCCGTGGCGGGCGCCTCGCTCCTCGTCGCGGCCTGATCCGGTTCGACCCCGGTCAGTCCTTCGCCAGCATCGCCTTACCGATGGCGAAGACCCGACCATCGCCCAGCAGGTGGGCGATGAAACCGGCCGGGAAGAGCGGCTCGTAGACCGGGTTGCGCACGTTGAGGCCGCCCGCATAGGCACCGAAGGCCGGCATGATCAGCCGGAGCCCGTCGGTGACGAAGCAGCGCCGCCGCACGGCGCGGCCCCGCATCGTCACCTTGCCGCACGGATGAAGGTGGCCGGCGATCTCGCCCTGGGGCGCGTCGGCGGAGGGCTCGTGCCGCAGGGTGAGGCCGCCGAGCCGCATCGTCTCGGCATAGCGGCCGCCGACGCCCTCGCTCACCGCATGGTCGTGGTTGCCGGCGATCCACACCCAGTCGCGCCCCTCCTGCAGGGCGGCGACCATCGCCCGGTCGCCGGGCTCCATCCGCTCGGGACCGCGCGCATCGTGGAAGGAATCGCCCAGCGCCACGACGCAGGCCGGGTCGAACCGCGCCACCGCCTCGTGCAGGCAGGCCAAGGTCTCGCGGGTGTCGTAGGGCGGCAGGAACTGGCCCGAGCGCGCCGCGTAGGCCGAGCCCTTCTCCAGGTGGAGATCGGACACGATCAGGGTCCGGTGCTCGGCGAGCCACAGGCCTCCGCAGAGGTCGAGGGTGAGGGTTTCGCCCGCCAGGGTCAGGCCCGGGGCCTTTCCGGCCTTCTCTAATCTCGCGCTCAGCGCCAAAACAGCGTCCTCGTCTTGGGAGATCGGGCGCGCCATCACGGGTCAGCCGAGCGCTTCTTCGAGAAGCTGCGCCTCGGCCTCGGCCAGGATCTCGTCCGCCCCCTCGCCGTAGACCCGCTCGCGCCCGATCTCGAGCATGACGGACACGGAGAGCGGCGAGACGCGATCGAGCGCCTTGTGGATGATTCGCCCCTGGATGCGCCTCAACATCACACCGAGGCGCTTCACGTCGAGGAGTCCGGTTGCCGCATCCTGGCGCGCGGCGCGCAGGAGGAGGTGGTCGGGCTGGTGCTTGCGCAGCACGTCGTAGACCAGATCGGTGGAGATCGTGACCTGGCGCCCGGTCTTGGCTTGGCCCGGATAGCGCCGCTCGATCAATCCCGCGATGACCGCGCATTGGCGGAAGGTGCGCTTCATCATCGCCGATTCGTCGAGCCAGGCCTCCAGATCGTCGCCCAGCATGTCCTGCGCGAACAGGGCTTCGAGGAAGTCCGGCTCGAGGGCGATGCGCTCGCTCAGGTCGCGGGTCAGCCAGATGGCGATGCCGTAATCGTTGGCGGCAAAACCGAGCGGCCGCATCCGCGCCCGTTCGAGCCGGCGGGTGAGCAGCATGCCGAGCGTCTGATGGGCGAGGCGGCCCTCGAACGGAAACGCCGTGAGGTAGTGGCGGCCCGCGCGTGGAAAGGTCTCGACCAGGAGGTCGGTGGCTCCCGGCAGCAGCGAGCGGCTGCGCTGCTGCACGAGGTAATCCGCCACCTGCTTCGGCAGGCGGTCCCATTCGAACGGGTCGGCGATGATCGCCCGCACCCGGGCCGCCAGGAAAGTCGAGATTGGGAACTTGGCGCCCGCGTAGGAGGGAATCGCCGGGTCGGTGCCGGGGCCGGCCCGCGTCGCCAGGGCCTCGTCCTCGGCGAGCCCCTCGAAGCGCAGGACCTCGCCGGCGAACAGGAAGGTGTCGCCCGGCGTGAGCGTATCGGCGAAGTCCTCCTCGATCTCGCCCAGAACCCGGCCGCCCTTGGGCAGGATTGCCCCCGGCTTGCCGCGTACCCCACGGGCCAGCCGCACCTTCACCTTGGCGGATTCGACGATGGTGCCGACATTCATCCGGTATTGCTGCGCCGTGCGGGCGTCGCGCACCCGCCACAACCCGTCCGGACCGCGCTGGATCTTGGCGAAGCGCTCGTAGGCCCGCAGGGCGTAGCCGCCGGTGGCCACGTAATCGACCACCGCCTCGAAATCCTCCCAGCTCAGGGTCGCGTAGGGCGCGGCCGAGACGATCTCGGCATAGAGGGCGAGGGGGTCGAAGGCATCGGCGCAGGCCATGCCGAGGACGTGCTGGGCCAGCACGTCCGGGGCGCCGAGCCGCGCGTCCGGCGTGTCCTGGGCCGCTTCCTCGACGGCATCGAGGGCCGCGCGGCATTCCAGCATCTCGAAGCGGTTGGCCGGGACCAGATAGGCCTTGGACGGCTCGTCCATCCGGTGGTTGGCGCGGCCGATGCGCTGCATGATCCGGCTCGCCCCTTTCGGCGCACCGATATTCACCACGAGGTCGACGTCGCCCCAGTCGATGCCGAGATCGAGGGTGGCGGTGCAGACGATGGCGCGCAATTGCCCCGCCGCCATGGCGGCCTCCACCCGGCGGCGCTGGCTGGCATCCAGCGAGCCGTGATGCAGGGCGATCGGGTAGCTCTCCTCGTTGATCCGCCACAGCTCCTGGAAGGTGTATTCCGCCTGGAGCCGGGTGTTGACGAAGACCAGGACGGTGCGGTGCCGCCCGATGAGATCGTAGATCGCCGGCATCGCCTGCCAGGCGGTGTGGCCGGCGAGCGGCAGCGTCAGGCCGGTCTCCAGCATGTGGAGATCGGGGGCGGCGCCGCCCTTCACCACCACGAGGTCGGCCATGGGGGGGAGCGCCGGTGTTTCTGAGGCCCGCGACGGTCCGCCGTCGACGGCCACAGCGTCGGTCGTCGTGCCGGGAAGCGGCCCCTGCGGCACGAGGTAACGCCGCAACTCGTCCGGCTCGCGCACGGTGGCGGAGAGGCCGATGGCGACGAGGCCGGGGCTCAGGCGATGAAGCCGGGCCAGCGCCAGGGAGAGCAGGTCGCCGCGCTTCGAGGTGACGAGGGCGTGCAGTTCATCGAGCACCACGCAACGCAGGGTCGCGAACAGGTCGGCCGCCTCGCGATGGGCGATGAGCAGGGCGAGCTGCTCGGGCGTGGTCAGCAGGATGTCGGGGGGCCGCTCGATCTGGCGGGTGCGCTTGTGCGAGGGCGTGTCGCCGGTGCGGGTCTCGACCCGGACGGAGAGGCCCATTTCGGCGATGGGCGCCTCCAGGTTGCGGGCGATGTCGACGGCCAGCGCCTTCAGGGGCGAGATGTAGAGCGTGTGCAGCCCGCGCGACTGTTTCGCGGGCGGCCTTTCGGCGAGCGCGGTGAGGCTCGGCAGGAAGCCCGCCAGGGTCTTGCCCGCCCCGGTGGGCGCCACCAGCAGGGCGGAGCGCCCGGCGCGGGCGATTCCCAGCAGGTCGAGCTGATGCGAACGCGGCGCCCAGCCGCGCGCGGCGAACCAAGCCGCGAACCGCTCGGGAAGCGGGTCGATCCGAGGGCCGGACTTCCGCCGGGTGCTCAGGCGAGGGCCATCAGGAACCGGTCGATCAATTCCAGAGCCCGCTCGGTCATGGCGCCGGGATAGCGGACGAAGACGTGGCAGCCGCCCGGATAGATCGCCGTATGGCCGCCATTGCCCGCCGCCGCCCAGCGGGCGGACATGTAGAGCGTGTCGTCGAGGAGCGGGTCATGCGTGCCCACCGTGAACAGGGCCGGGGGCAGGCCGCCGAGCTTGGCATAGAGCGGCGACACGTCGGGGCGCCGCCGGTCGATCCCGTCGCGCACGTAGTCGTTGGCGAAGGTGGTCAGATCGTGGGTGTTCACCACCAGGCGCTCGTCACCCCAGTTGCGCACGCTCGGGGTGAGGCCGAGATCGAAGAAGCCCGCATTGAGGTTGGCGCCCCGGAAGGCGCGGGGCATGGCGTGGCGGTCGCGCAGGCGCAGCAGGGTCATCACCGCCAGATGCGCGCCGGCCGATTCGCCGCCGATGGTCAGCGCCGAGACGCCGAACTCGGCCCGGCCAGGACCCGCGAGCCACAGGGCCGCCGCCTCGCAATCCTCCAGGGCCGCCGGATAGGGATGCTCCGGGGCGAGGCGGTATTCCACCGAGAGGCAGACGAAGCCGCAGGTGTCGGCGATGCGCTCCAGCCACGGATCCTGCTCGTCGGCGCTACCCCAGACCCAGCCGCCCCGGTGAATGTGCAGATAGGCGCCGCGCAGCTTGGCCCATTTCGTGCCGCTCGGGCGGATCACCCGCAGGTCGAGGGGACCGCCCGGCCCGTCGATGGTGACGATCTCGGCGCGGGCGCTGCGCGGCATGGCCGGGGAGGCTTTTGTGCCCTGGCGGCGGCGGGCGCGGACCTCGGCGATCGGGATCGACCACGGATCGGCCTGCGCCGCGTGGGCGGCCACGATCTCGGCGTTGAGGCGCTTGGTCTCCGGATCGATCGTCGCCGGGTCGAACAGGGCGTGGTCGATCATGGTGCGGTTCGTTTCATCGTGAGAAGGTCTGGGTTAAGATTGGGCACGCTGCCGTGCATGGCCAGCCGGCGTCACGGTGGGAACCGGCCCAACGTCCGAGCCGGCATCCAGTTTCGCCGCACTGTGTCGCTCGCGTCACGGTTCCGCCCGGTTCGGCGGGTTGAGAGGAGGCCGACGCGCCCTCGCGGGCCGGGCCGGACGCGCCCCAAGGATCCACACGCATGATCGCCGACAACGACCCTCGCCGTCCTCCGTCCTATCCGGGGCAGCCCTATGCGGGCAACGCCTATCCGGAGACGGGGCGGCGCTCCGCCCTGCGGCGCTTCCTCGGCGGCTCGCCCGCCACCGTGTTCGTGAAGCTGCTGTTCCTGTCGATCCTGGTCGGCGCCGTGATGGCCATGCTCGGCGTCACGCCGGGCCTGCTGTTCTGGCACGCCTACGACACGGCGCGTGCCCTGGTCGATCTCGGTCTGGAGACCTTCCACGATTTCGGCCGCTGGATCCTGGCCGGGGCTGTAGTGGTGGTGCCGCTCTGGCTGCTGTCGCGATTTTTCGCGGTGTCGAAGTAGATTCCGTTCTCGATCGGTCGCCTTGGCCGGCAGGGTCGCGACAGGCTCCCTCTCCCGTTCGGGAGAGGGGACGCGCGCTCGCGAGCGATCAGGAGGATCAGCCGAAGGCGATGTAAAAAAAGGGCCGGTGTTTCCACCGGCCCTTCGCCCCCCGAACGGCGTCGCGGCGCTCAGCGCTGGACGATGACCTTCGAGCCCACCTTGGCGCGGGGGTAGAGATCGGCCACGTCGTCGTTGGTCATGCGGATGCAGCCCGACGACACGGCGGTGCCGATGGTC